>DATDES010000106.1:0-19742 GCA_036522975.1 Burkholderiaceae bacterium
AGCCGCTGGACATCGTCGTGGTGGACGACGGCTCGACCGATGGTTCCTGGGATGTACTGCAGCAGGCGTTCTCTCAGCAACCGAAGGTACAACTGGTCCGGAAAGAGAACGGGGGCCAGATGTCCGCCTGGATCTCGGGCTTGACCTGCCTGCGCGGGGACGTTGTCGCACTACTCGACTCGGACGACGAGTGGCGGCCGACGTATCTCGAGCGTGCTCTCGACGTCTACCGATCGGTGCCGACCGTGGACTACGTCTACTGCAACATCGAGAAATTCGGTGCGGCCCAGGGCCTCATGTTGACCAAGCGCTGGCATCGCAAGAGCCGTGACCTCGGCCTGTCGAGGCTGCTGGGGGCGTTCGTCAATCGCTGGCAGGGTGTGGCCACTTCAGGCAACACCTTGAGGCGCGAGCTGCTTGCGAGCATCCTAGCCCTCCCGCCCGAGCAGGCAGCGCAGTGGCGAACGCGGCCGGACGATTGTCTGTTCTACGGCAGCGACATCCTTGGGGCACACAAGTACTACCTGGCCGAGCCGCTGGCCCGGCATCGGGAACATGCGAACAATGCGCTGCAGGAGTTTCGCAATGCCCCGATCAAACTCGCCCACTACGCTTACCGGGTGGATCAGATGCTGTCCCACTACCGGCGAGTGGCCGGGTGCTCGAAGCAGTGGCTGAAGATGGCAAAGCACGAGTTCCGAACCAAGCCCGACCCGAGTTTGTCCGAGTGGTGGATCTACACGGGGTTTGCGCTGCGTGCCCCCGCGCGCCTCGGCACCAGGCTGGGGCAGGCCGGGTCGATCCTCGCGCACTATCTCCGATCCCTGGCGAACTCGACGAAAGCCAATCGACCTGTATGAGCGCGCACCTCGACCTCGGTTGCGGCCCCGTGCCGCGCAACCCCTATCGTCACGATCGGGTGTTCGGTGTCGACCTCGCACCCTCCGTCGCGCAAGCCGAGATCGAGATCCGGCGTGCGAACCTGGCCATCGATCCCATCCCTTACGACGACAGCAGCTTCGACTCCGTCTCTGCCTTCGACTTCCTGGAGCACATCCCGCGACTCCTGCCACTGGCCAGTGGCACCGGCACGCGCTTTCCGTTCGTCGAACTGATGAACGAAGTGAGTCGAGTACTGCGCTCCGGCGGGCTGTTCTACGCATTGACGCCCTGCCATCCATCGGAGGCGGCATTCAGCGATCCGACCCACGTCAACGTGATGACGGCCAAGACGCACCGCTACTTCACCGGCGATCAGCCGCTCGGGCGCATGTACGGATTCACCGGAACCTTTGCGCTGCGCAGAGCCGAGTGGGGCGTCCACAAGGACTCGCTGGACCCCAGCTCCAGCCTCACCTTCTCACAAAGATTCCGGCGCCTCAATCACAGGTTCCACGGCAAGTTCAGCCACGTCATCTGGGAGTTCGAATGCGCGAAGCCCGGGTCGTGAACGAACCGGCCTGACTGCTGTCTTTGCGGGTCGCTGCATGAAGGTCGTTCACTTCGTGACAGGTGGGTTCTCGGGTGCCACCAGCGTCGCAGTGGAGTTGGTTCGCTCTGCCCAGAGCTCGGGTTCGTCGGGGGCCGTGCTCGTGCTTCGGCGCAAGCGCAGCACACAGACGGCCCGGATCGAGGCCTTGCGCGCCGAAGGTATTCAGGTCGAACTCGTGCCTGGATGGTCGCACGCAGCGACGGTGTGGTCACTGGCGCGCCTGTGCTGGCGCCTTCGCCCCGACGTGCTGGTGGCTCATGGCTTCCCGGAGCATCTGCTGGGGCGGTGGGCGGGACTGGCGGCAGGCGTTCCCCATCTCGTCCACGTGGAGCACAACGCTCGCGAGCGCTACACCGCATGGCGGCTGGCGCAGGCACGCTGGCTGGCTCGACGCACCGATCGGATCGTCGGCGTGTCCGAGGACGTCAGGTCGATCTTGGTGGACCTCGGCATGCCCGCCGGCAAGACGCTGGCGATCCCGAATGGCATCGCCTTGCAGCGGTTCGCGCAGGCGGACCGCGTGCCGTTTGAAGGCCGCGAAGTCGGCATCGTGATGGCCGCCCGCTTTGCCAAGCAGAAGGACCACGCCACCCTGCTGCGGGCCCTGCAGCTGCTGCGGGCCGAGGGTCTGACACCCGCGCTACTGCTGGCCGGCACGGGAGGCAATCGACACGAACGCCTGGCGCGATCGCTGTGTGCCGAACTGGGGCTCGACGACCAAGTCCGGTTCCTGGGGCATGTCGGCGATCTACCCAGCCTGCTGATGCGGCACCGCATCGCCGTCCTGTCCAGCCACTACGAAGGGTTCGGTCTGGCACTGGCCGAGGGCATGGCAGCCGGCTGCGCGACCATCGGGACGGACGTGGCGGGCATACGCACGCTGATCCGCGACGGCGTCGACGGCCTGCTCGTGCCGCACGAGGACCCTGCCTTGTTGGCACAGGCCCTGCGGCGCCTGCTGTTGGACGTGCCCTTTGCCCGCGGCCTGGCGCGCGCCGGCCGGATTCGCGCCACATCCGACTTCGGGCGCGAGACCATGCTGGCGCGCTACGGGCAATTGATCTTCGATGTAGCCCAGGGGTCGCCGCGCTGAGTCGCAGGCAACGCTACGTGCGGTAGAAGCGGTCGAGACTCCGCGTCGCTCTGGCTGGGAGCTCACCCGCATGCCGCTCACAAGGGCATCAGATCGCTTGGGCAATCGAGCCCACCGGCCTGCGACGACGACCAGGCTTCACGCTGCTCGCGCGGCACGATCTTGCTCGGCCAGCCGAAGAACGCGATCACCTCGTCTCGGCGCGCGAGCGTGTCGGCCGCGCCGAGGTCAATCAGCTCGCGCGTATACGGCGCCTCGAACAGCAAGTAGCTGGCCAACGCAGCCCCACCGCCGGCGTGGCTCCGGTCGCTCTCGACCCCGACGCCTCGCAACAGCGCACGCACCGGCGTGGGCAGGCTGTGGAGATGGCGCGCCGCGATGTCGTCCAGCCGCTGCGTAGGCGCGATGACCAGCAGATCGAGCGGCTTCAAGCTCGAGCGGGCCAGCGCCCGCTCGTCGAGCAGCCCCAAGGTGCGGTTGATGCGCTTCGCCCGCTCGACGTCGACCGCCAACGCGTCCAGGAAGATGTTCGACAGCGCATGCCCGGCGATCTGGGCCAGGCTGGGATAGTCGTTGCCCGAGCGGTGCCGGCCCGCGGGCTCATTCATGCGTCCGGCACCGATGACCAGGATGCGCTCCGCCCCCAAGTGAATGGCCGGCGACATCGGTGCCGACTGCCGCATCGAGCCATCGCCGAACCACTCGTCGCGGCCTGCCATGCCCAGTTGCACCGCCGGAAAAACGAAGGGGATTGCCGACGAGGCCATCAGGTGCTGCAGATCAATACGGCAGCGAATGGCCACGCGTTGCGACCTGGGCCAGGGCTCGAAAGGCCGCGCCGTCTGGCAGAAGGTCACATGGTCGCCGCTGGTATACGACGAACCGGTGACCGCCAGGGCGCTCAGATGCCCATTGGCAAACAGGTTGGGCAGGCGCTCGAGCGGCACCACGCTGGCCAGTAACTCGGCCAGCGGGCTGTTGTCGAGCAGCGAGCGGGGCTTCTCGCGGCGCCAGC
Source organism: Burkholderiaceae bacterium (assembly GCA_036522975.1). Lineage (GTDB taxonomy): Bacteria > Pseudomonadota > Gammaproteobacteria > Burkholderiales > Burkholderiaceae_C > CADEEN01. The sequence continues at coordinate 3,601 of DATDES010000106.1, forward strand.
GCGCAATCGCCCAACCGGCCGTCAACATCGTCAGCCAGTGCGCGCCGGGGCGCACCACCCCGAGCGCGTCGGCGCGGTAGACCTGATCGGCACTGAATCGGCGCCAGATATTGACCACCCCGGCGACCGCCAGGTCGAAGCGATCGGCATGGCAGGCGACGGCAGCCGCATTGATCGCGCCGGCCGACGTGCCGGCGATGACCCCGAACGGGTTGTGGCGCGGCGCGCCGACCTCGCGCCGAATGCGCGCGATGGCCTTCAGCACCCCGACCTGGTAGGCCGCACGCGCGCCACCACCGGTCAGCACCAACCCGGTGGCGGCATTGCGGTGCGGCGCGTTCATGCCACGGGAGTCTAGGCATTCGGACCGGCCCCATCGAGCGATCAGCGCCCTCGAACTGCCACGGATCGTGATCGACTGGCGGGTCCGGCCTCAGTCGTACACCACCGCCGCGCGCCCTTCGTGGGCAACGGACCTCCAGCGCGCCAGTGCCTCGTCACTGGGCCAGAAGCGCGCCGCATCACCGAGGTCGAGTTCGGCCTCGACGGCCTGGCGTTCGAGCCGCAGGCGGATCGCCAAGCCCTGCTGGGTCTCGCCCTGGTCGGTGGCCAGCTTCCTTGCAGGCCAGGTACGGATCACGTCGGCCACCGGTGGCGTCTTGCCGTTGACGGCGACCGCCAGGTACTTGCCGAAGCGCGCGCGTGCCGCAGGCAGATCCCATAGCTGGTTGATGTTCAGGCGCAGGCCACCGGCAAAGCGGTCCGGCTGCACCTTGCCCTGCACGATCACGAGTTCGTCTTCGCGCAGGCGCTCGCGGTTCGCGTCGAGCAGCTCCTCGTTCGCCACCGCTTCGATGTATTCGCTGCCGTCGTCGAGCTTGAAGATCGCGACCCGGCCACGCTGGCCGTTGACGACGCGCAACTCGCTGACGATGCCAGCCAGCAATTGCGGATCCCGGCTGTCGACCAGGTCGGCGATACGGCGCTTCGCAAATAAGCGCACTTCGGTCGCGCTCTGCTCGAACAAGTGGCCCGAAAGGTAGAAGCCGAGCGCGGCCTTCTCCAGCGTCAGGCGCTCTTTGATGCTCCAGGTTTCGCTGGCGACCAGGGCCGGCTCTTGCGTGCTCGCGGCATGCGAGTCGGCGAAATCGAACAGGCCGACCTGGTCGGCATGCGCGGCCTGGGTGTCGGCCCAGTCGAAGGCGAGCGACACGCTGGCCAGGGCCGTCGCTCGGTCAGGGTGCAGCGCATCGAAGGCGCCGGCCTTGATCAGCGCTTCGACGACACGCTTGTTGACGCGCTGGCGGTCGACCCGCGCGGCAAAGTCGAACAGGCTGCGGAAGGGGCCGCCGCCATCGCCTTCGCGCTCTCCGGTGCCGTCGCGCGCGGCGACGATGGCCTCGATCGCGCCCTGGCCCGTGCCCTTGATCGCCCCCAGACCATAACGCACGAGACCGCGTGTGTTGCCCGCGTCCGGCAGCGCCTTGTCATTGACCGGCTCGAAGCCGTACACGCCGCGGTTGATGTCGGGCGGCTCGAAGGCGATGCCGAACTGCTTGGCGTCGTTCAGCAGCACCTTCAGGCTGTCGGTGTCGCCGAGCTGGACCGTCATGTTGGCGGCGTAGAACTCGACCGTGCAATGCACCTTCAGCCAGGCGGTGTGGTAGGCCAGCAGGGCGTAGGCCGCGGCGTGGCTCTTGTTGAAGCCATAGCCGGCGAACTTCTCCATCAGGTCGAAGACCTCGTCGGCCTTCGGCTCTTCAATGCCCTGGCGCTTGGCGCCGTCGCGGAAGATCTGGCGCTGCTTGGCCATCTCCTCGGGCTTCTTCTTGCCCATCGCCTTGCGCAAGATGTCCGCGCCACCGAGCGAGTAGCCGGCCAGCACCTGCGCCGCGAGCATCACCTGCTCCTGGTAGACGAAGATGCCGTAGGTTTCCTCGAGCACCGGCTCGAGCAGCGGATGCGGATACACGATCGCCTCGCGCCCATGCTTGCGGGCGCAGAACATCGGGATGTTCTCCATCGGCCCGGGCCGGAACAGTGCGTTCAGCGCCATCAGGTCCTCGAAGCGGCTCGGCTTGGCGTCGCGCAGCATGCCCTGCATGCCGCGGCTTTCGAACTGGAACACCGCTTCGACCTGGGCGTTGGCGAAGAGCTGGTACACCGCGGGGTCGTTCAGCGGCAGCTGGTCGAAGTCGAAGTTCTCCCTGCCCGGCCTACGCGCACGCACCAGGTGTTTCGCGTGCTCAAGGATCGTCAGTGTCGCCAGGCCGAGGAAGTCGAACTTCACCAAGCCGATCGCCTCGACGTCGTCCTTGTCGAACTGGCTCACCGCGCTGTCGCTGCCGGGCTGCTGGTAGAGAGGGCAGAAGTCGGTGATCCTGCCTGGCGCGATCAACACGCCGCCGGCGTGCATGCCGACGTTGCGCACGATGCCTTCGACGCGCGTGGCCAGCGCCAGCAGCTCGGCCACCTCTTCCTCGGCGGCTTCGCGGCGGTCGATCTCGGGCTCTTCCTTGCGGGCATAGACGACACCCGGATCGGGTTCGGCGGGAACGCGCGCCAGCGTCACGGTCTTTCCCGGCGGCGCGACGATCAGCTTGGCGACGCTGTCGACATGGCCGTAGCCCATGCCGAGCACGCGGCCGACGTCGCGCAGCGCGGCCTTGGCGGCCATCGTGCCGAAGGTGGCGATCTGGCTCACCGCGTCACGGCCGTACTTGTCCTTCACGTAGTCGATCACGCGCTCGCGATTGGCCTGGCAGAAGTCAATGTCGAAGTCGGGCATCGACACCCGCTCGGGGTTCAGGAAGCGTTCGAACAGCAGGTTGTAAGCGAGCGGGTCCAGATCGGTGATCGAGAGCGAATACGCCACCAGCGAGCCCGCCCCCGAGCCGCGCCCGGGGCCGACCGGGCATCCATTGGCCTTGGCCCAGTTGATGAAGTCGGCGACGATCAGGAAGTAGCCCGGGAAACCCATCTTGACGATGGTGACGATCTCGAACTCGAGCCGCTTGGCATAGCGAGGGCGCTGCCGGTCGCACTCGACGGGGTCGGGATACAGGCGGGCCAGACGCCGTTCGAGCCCGGCAACCGAGACCTCGCGGAAGTGCGTCTCGATCGGCACGCGCACGCCGTCAACGAGTGGCGTCGGAAAGTCCGGCAGGCGCGGCTTGCCCAGCGTCAGTTGCAGATTACAGCGCTGCGCCACGGCGAGCGTGTTGGTCAGCGCCATCGGCAGGTCGGCAAACAGCGCCGCCATCTGCGCCTGGGTCTTGAAGTACTGCTCGCGCGAGAAGCGCTTCACCCGCTTCGGATTGGACAGGGTGTCGCCTTCGGCGACGCAGACCCGCGCTTCGTGGGCCTCGAAGTCGTCGGGCTCGGTGAACTGCACCGGGTGCGTGGCGACGACCGGCAACGCCAGGCGCGCCGCGAGCGGCACCGCCACGCGCACATGGGCTTCGTTGCTCGGCAGGCCGGCGCGCTGCAGCTCCATGAAGAAGCGCTGCGGAAAGATCGCGGCCAGGCGCTGCGCAAGCTGTTCGGCGCGCGTCGTGTCGCCGGCCAGGAGGGCCCGCCCGACCGCGCCGCCGTCGGCGCCCGACAAGGCGAGCAGACCGTCGCCCAACTCGTCGAGCCAAGCCCACTTGACGAGGGCCTGGGCGCGCTGCGCATTGGTGATCCAGGCGCGCGCCAGCAGCTCGCACAGATGGAGGTAACCGGTCTCGTTCTGCACCAGCAGCAGCAGGCGGCTGCCCTGCTTTTCTCCGCCTTCGGGCTCGAGCCAGATGTCGCAGCCGATGATCGGCTTGACACCCGCAGCGCGGCAAGCGCTGTAGAACTTGACCGTGCCGAACAGGTTGCCGAGATCGGTAATCGCACAGGCCACCTGCTCGTCGGCCTGCGCCGCAGCGATCGCGTCGCCGATGCGCAGGGTGCCGTCGACGACCGAGAACTCGGTGTGGGTACGCAGGTGAACAAAGGACATTGCCGGGATTGTAGAGAGCGGCCCTCGGGCCCGGCCGCCGGCGACACTCCTAAAATCTCACGGTGGCCGATCGTTTCCTGAACCTCAGCGCCTACCGCTTCGTTGCGCTCGATCAGTTGTCCGCGCGGCGCGATGCGATCCACCAGCGCGCGCTCGCCTGCGGCCTGAAGGGCACCGTGCTGCTGGCTGACGAAGGCATCAACCTGTTCATCGCCGGTGCCGAATCGGGTGTGCGCGAATGGCTGGCGTTTCTGCGTCGGGAGCCGCGCTTCGCTGCGCTCGAGGCGAAGGAAAGCTGGAGTGAGCGGCTGCCCTTTCGCCACCTGCGCGTGAAGATCAAGCGCGAGATCATCCGCACCGACCAACCGCAGCTGCGGCCGTCATCCGACCCGAACGGCCGTGCGCCGGCGATCGACGCCGTCACCCTGAAGCGCTGGCTCGATGCCGGGCATGACGATGCCGGCCGGGAATTGCTGCTGCTCGACACCCGAAACGCCTTCGAGGTCGACGCTGGCTCGTTCCGCAATGCCATCGACTGGCGACTGAAGAAGTTCAGCGAATTCCCCGCCGCGCTGGCCGCCCACCGCGGTGAGCTGGAGGGCCGCACCGTTGTGAGCTACTGCACCGGCGGCATCCGCTGCGAGAAGGCCGCGCTGGCGCTGCGCGACGCCGGTCTGGCGCATGTCTACCAGCTCGACGGCGGCGTGCTGCGCTACTTCGAACGCCTGCCCGAGGCGCCGCACTGGCGGGGCCGCTGCTTCGTCTTCGACGGCCGCGAGACCCTGGGCCCCGACCTGGCGCCTGCCGCCGCCTGAGCGCCACCGGATGAGCCCCAGCCCCCACCAGTACGGCGCCGAAGTGACGTGGCAACGCGCCGCGGACGAAGCCTTCACCGACAACCGCTACAGCCGGCGCCACCGCCTGACCTTCGACGGCGGCACCGTGGTGGCTGGCTCGGCCTCGCCGGGCGTGGTGCCGCTGCCGATGTCCGACCCCGCCGCCGTCGACCCCGAGGAGGCCTTCGTCGCCTCGATCGCCGCCTGCCACATGCTGTGGTTCCTGTCGCTCGCCGCCGCCAAGGGCCATGTCGTCGACAGCTACCGCGATGCCGCCATCGGCACGATGACGAAGAGCACCGCCGGCAAGCTGTGGATTTCGACCGTGACGCTGCGGCCCGAAGTGCGCTTCGGCGGCGAGCGACAGCCCAGCGCCGCGGCCTTGCAGCGACTGCACCACCGTGCGCACGAGGAGTGCTTCATCGCCAACTCGGTCAAGAGCGAGGTGAAATGCGAGCCCGTGCTGTAGTGGCGCGCCAGGCGGGCCGGCCCGGTGCACGTCGCCGGCGCTGGCGCGGCGTCATGGCGCCCAAGCCGGTCGGGTCACCACTCAGAACTTCGCCACCAGATTGATGAACGCGCCGTGGTGCGTGTAGCCCAGGTTGGTCAGGTCGTCCGAGAAGTCGGTGAAGTTCCAGCCCGCGCCGAGCTTGATGTTGTTCGTCATCTCGCGGTAGAGGGCCACCAGCGCGCCGCGCCGGCTGTCCTGTGCCTGATCGACAGACAGCACGCGACCTTCGATCGCGAGATCCCACAAGCGCACCACATGCCAGTCCACGCGTGCGATGTACAGATCGGCAGTGCTGTCGAAGAACAGCGGGTTGACGCGGTCCTGGCTGACCTGCCCCATCCGGCGCGCGTACTTGCCGCCCACCGACCAGCGTGCCGAGATGTCGTAGATGGCGTCGACCGACACAATGTGGCTCTTCTGGATGTAAGAGGCCGTCGTGTTTGACACCAGTTCCTGTCCGGACGACGGCAGGTTGTAGAAGTAGGTGTACTTCACGAGCGCGTTCAGGCGATCGTTGTCCACCGGACGGTAGCCGTAGCCCATGACGGCCTCGGTGTAGCTGCCCCCGTAGAACTCGCCCAACGAGCTGTCGCTCTTCGAGTAGTTGACCTTGCCGATCAAGCGCCAGTCCGGGCTGAACTGGTACTTCAGGCTGTTCTTCGTGAGGAAGTTCTTTCGGTTGGAATACGTGAGGTCGACCGGCGACTGCACCTGGTCGCGCCGGTACTCGAACAGCGACGCGACCTTGATCGCGTCGAGCCCGTAGCCGGCCGACACCGCGAAGCCAGAGCGCTCCATCTTCGCACCCGTGAGGTTGTCGCGCAGCGTTCCGGCATCGACATGCGTCGAGAAGTTCCAGCGCTCGTTGGGTTTGTACTCCACGCCCGCCGAGTGCAGCAGCCCGACCGGCACGTCGCCGTGCGTATAGCGCTCTTCGCCGAAGATGTTGGTCGTGTCCGAATAGCGGCTCTTGGCCCCGGCGATCACGCTGCCCTTGTTGGCGAGGACGCCGTTGTCGGTGCGCTCGTTCTCGAGCGCGTAGTTGAGATAGGAGGTGGTCTTGTCGGAAACCAGGTACTCGCTGCCGAGCTGCGCGCCCAGTCCCAAGTCGCCACCCGAGAGCTCGCCGCTCATCCTGAAGCGATCGCTGAACCGGTACGCGCCGCCGACCCCGATGCGCCCGTTCTGCTCGCGGTTGCCGGAGGTCGAGGCCGTGTCCTGCACGTAGCCGTAGGCCACCCACTTGCCGAGCGAGTCATAGCCGGCACGGACCACGACGTCGGCGCGATCGCCCTGCACCTGGGTGGCGGGCACCAGTGGCGAGTGGTCGGTCCGGCTGTCCTTGCGCACGCCGGAGCTGAGTCTCCAGTGCTCGCTCAGCCGGTAGTCGGCATTGACCTCGAGGGCCGAAGTCTCGAGCGACAGCTCCTGCGACTTCTGGTCCACTTTGACCCGCAGGTCCACCTTGTCGGTGATCGAGGTCTTCAACGACGCGCCCTTCTGGCTCACATCGGTGAGCGCCATGGCGCCGGGCGCCGCATAGCCACCCTCCACCGACTGGTGATAGAAGGTCACCTGGCCGTTGACTGCCTCGTGCACGTCCTTCAGGTCGACGCTGGCGTCGATGCGGCTCGCGCCGTGCCGCCCGTCGTCGACGACAGGCGGCGCCGGAGGGGCATTCGTCGCGGCGGTCGGCGTGAAGTTGAAGCCGCCGTCGTTGGAGCCATAGGCGGTAGCGCCCACGCCAGTGGTTGCACCCAGCTCTAGCTTGAGCCAGGTGGTCGCACTGTGGCGCCAGGTGACGTCGCCGGCCACAAGCGTGTTCTCCGCGCCGGGATCGGTGTTTTTGTTGGCCGTCGCGCCGAGCCTCACTTGGTCGGTCAACCAGTACTGCACGCGGCCGCCCGACGACACATTGTCGAGTTCCTCGAAGGTGGTGGAGTATTCGTAGCGCACGACCAGGTATGCCTCGTCGCCCGGACTCACGTCGCTGACCACGAGCAGGTTGTCGCTCACCACCGGCGACAGCGGCGTTGACAGCAGCACGCGACCTTGCAGTTCGTCGATCGTGTAGTCCTGCACGGGGACCAGGTTCCTCACGGTGACCACAAGACCCGAGGCCTTGTCGCGGATCTCGATGCGCACGCGCTCCGAGCCCGTCAGGATGTCCTTGTGCCTGAGGTAGTACAGCGAGCCGCCGGTGCCGCGGAACTCGTCGCGGCCGGCCACCGTGCCGGGCTGCGCGGCAAAGCCGTCGAGCACCAGGCGCTTCTCGCCGAACGGCGTGGTGGCCAGGGGCTCGTAGTGGAGGTTCGCACCGTACAGCGTGCGGTCTACATGCGCCAGGCTGTTGTCGGTGTAGCCGATCCTGAAGTTGCCCCACAGGCCGTAGTGGGCGCGGTTCTGCACCTTGACGTAGAACTTGCCGAGCGTGGGCGCCGCTTCCTCCGTCGTGCTGTCGTCGCCGTAGGTCGGGTAGTAGTAGTCGGGATTGATGCGCCGGAACATCGCATCCGGCGTCTTGTCCATGAAGTTGCTGAACAGGCTGCTGAAGGGTCCTTCGAGCGTGTCCGCGCTGGCGGTCAGCTTCCACTGGTCGCCGAACTTGGCCCGGGTGAAGAAGGCAAAGCGGCCGTCGAGCGAGGTGTTGTTGTCGTAATGCGCGTTGTCGGGCGCAACCAGCTTGGCGGGCCCGCTGGTCGACGAGCCCGATGCCGTGACATCGGCGATCGCGACATAGAACCAGTCGTCCTTGTCGAGCGCAAGATCGCGCAGGTACATCTCGCCGTTGCCGTCGCGGTCGAGCACCGCGACCTCGACCGTGTGCATGCCCTGGGGCAGGATCTCCTCGGCAACGAACTTGCTGTCGTCGGACACCGGCACGTCGCGGCCGGCCACCGACACACGGTGCCCGGGCGGGATGTCGGTGCCGAATACCTTGATGGCGCCGCCGTGCAGCGGGATGTTCTCCACTGCCAGGCGGCTCTCGCCCCAGCCGGCGGCCAGCTCGCGCTCGGCGTCCTTCTCCGCCACCTCGGGCGAAACGCGGTCGATGACCCACAACGACTGCGCCGCGGTTTCGTCGAAGTTGCCGTCGTTGGCGTACACGCGCAGCACGTACTTGAGGTCGCGCCCGGGCGCCGAATACGTCGGCAGGTCGGCGCGCCAGGTGCCGCGACCCGCCTTGTCGAGCATCACAACCGCCAGCGGCTCGCCGTGCAGGGACTTGTCCTTGTCGAAGATGCGCACTTCGCTCTTGACGATGAATGCCGAGAAGTTCGAATAGGCCCTGAAGCGCACCTGATCGTCGACCAGGTCGGTGGCCGGATCGTCCTGATAGCGGACCGACTGCGGCCAGGCGGTCACGTTCAGCCGCGGCTTGGCGTCCAGGTTGTCGTACTTGAACTGGATGCTGGCCTTCTCGAGCGCCACGTCGGTGCAGCGCTGCACGTCCGGCATGCTCTTGCCCGGGTCGTCCAGCGGCTTGCCGTCCACCGTGATGCGCATCAGGTTGAGCGCATACGGGTTGGCCACCGCCACGTCGCGCGTGAAGCGGTTGACGTTCAGGCCCTCCAGGTTGTCGATGTCGGCGAGGTCGTCGTAGACCACCTGCGCCTGCACGCGCGATACCTCGGACTCGGTGAAGCCGTTGTTGACCACGTCGTTGGTCTGCACGTAGCCGTGGCCCTCGTGCTCGGCCTGCTCGGGCTTGAGACCGAGCTGCTTCGCAACCGCGTCCATCACCGTGCGGGCGCGCGCCGTCGACAGGCCGATATCGTCGCCGTAGGCCAGGGCCGTGCGGCGTTCGAGCCGCTCGTTGGCGGTGGTGCCGATGAAGCGCAGGCGCACCCGTGTCTTGTCCTTGATCTCGGCCATCACGCTGGCGAGATCGGCCGCGTAGTTGGGCGGCAGCACCGGCTTGCCGTTGTCGTAGACGACCGGCTTGAGGGTGATGTTGGGCGACTGGTAGACGCGCGTGACCGTCTCCGCTGCGGCAGCTTCGGGGCACAGCTGCGGCTCGGGCGAGAGTTCCTTCAAGGCGTCGTCGTACCAGAACTCGACCTCGACGCGCCGGTTGGTCGCGCGGCCGCTCTCGGTGTCGTTCGAGTCGACCGGGTTGGCCGCGCCCTTGCCGTCGCTGTCGATCGCGGCAGCCGGCAGCTTGAGCGCGTCCTGCAACGCCAACGCCAGGCGACGGGCCCGGGCCTTGGAGATGCCCACATGATCGGCGTAGATGCGCTCATCGCGCCCGGTGAGCGGCGCGTTGTCGGTGTAGCCGATGAACTTGATGACGACGTTGCGCTTGTCGCCGAGGTCACCCAGCACCTGCAGCAGCTTCTGTTGGTACTCCTGCGGCACCGCCGTGCTGCCCTCTTGGTAATGGAACGGCGGGATCAGGTTCTTGACGCGCGTGCGCTTGGCGTGACCCTCCTTGTAGCTGATCTTGCACATCTGCTCGATGCGGCAGACCTTCACGCGCTTCAGGTTCTCCTGCACCACCACCTGGCTGGTGACGAGCTTCTCGTCGATCTCGTCGTACCAGACCTCCACCTCCATGCGGCGGTTACTGGCTCGCCCCGCTTCGGTCGCGTTGGAGGAGACCGGCTGGCGTTCGCCCCGACCCTCGTAGGTCACCGACTCGGGCGGCAGCCCGAGCGCCTTCTGGAAGAACTCGGCCGCCACGCCGGCGCGCTCGCGCGAGAGGCCGTCGTTGTCCACGTACTGGATGCGCGTCTCGCCGAAGAGCTGCACGTTGTCGGTGTGGCCCACCAGGTGCAGGCGAACGTTCTTGCGGTCCTTCATGCCGTCGAGGATCTTGCGCACCTTCTCGACGTACTCCTTCGATATGTCGGCCCTGCCCGACGCGAAGTGGATCGGCGGCAACAGGTTCTGCACCTTGATGGTCCGCACATTCTTCTCGAGCACCTCCTTGTCCTCGGTGCGCTCCTTCACCAGCGGCGGCAGGCCGCTCTCGTCGAGCTTCCAGGGCGTGAACTCGTCATCGGGCGGCAGCTGCTTCTCCACCGTCTGACCGAGTGCTGGCGTCGAGATGATCTTCTGCGTGCCCGGCTTTGCGGACTGGCCCTTGTCCGCGGACACCTGGGCCATCACCATAGCCGGCAGCAGCAGCAGGCAAAGCGCGAATTGACTGAGTCTTCTCGACATTTCTGTTCTCGACCCGCTCATCGAGGCGCTCCCGTGCGCCAGAAGACCTCGGTCTCCACGGTCAGGTCGTAAGGAGCGCCCTCGCTCTTCCAGGCCGCGGCGATCTCGCGCTTGAGCGTCTCGAGCCGCTGCTTGACGAGGCTCTCGCTCTCGATCTCGGCCAGGTAGGACAAGCGCAGCAGCGATGTCGTCTTCTTCAGCTCGCCCTGCAGCAGCTTCATGCGCTGCTTCCACTGGATGCGCATCTCGACCGTGCCGGGCTCGAACACGCCGTCCGCGATGTCGAGCCTGACCACGCGATGCAGCGTGGCGCCGAAGTCGAACTTGATCATCTTGCCGCGCGTGACGCGCTGCACGCGCGGGTTCTCGGTGGTGATGCGGTAGCCCGTGGGGAGCGAGCGATCGTCGAGCTTGACGATGAAGTTGGAGCCCCGATCCGGATCGGGCACCACCGCGCAGGTCAGGTGGAAGCGGCCGTAAGCATCGGTCGTCACGATCAGGCCGCGTGCCGTCACGAGACGCACACCGGGCAGGCCGGTCTCACCGTCGTCCTGGTAGCCGTTCATGTTGACGTCGTCGAACACCTTGCCGATGACGTCGGAGCAGTCGAACGTGGGGTCGGCCACCACGCGCACCGTGGCCGTGGCCTCGCTCGATGCGGCGCTGTTGTCGAGTTGGGGCGCGAAGACCTGGGCGCGGTTGACGTACAGGCCCTCGCTGACGCCCGAGCCGATGATCAGCATCAGCTGGATGACGCGCTTGGTATTGGTCGCGAGCTGCAGATTGCTCCAGGTGAGCTGGTTGCCCACCGCGGTTGGCTCGATGCTCTGGCCGTCGATCCGGCCCGACCCCGGCACGTACTTGAAGCCGGCCGGGAAGGTGTCGATCACGCTGAGCCGCGGGAGCGTCACCGGCAGCGTGTTGGTGACGGTGATGGTGTAGGGAACCAGCTGGCCGCGCGTGACGTTCTGCAGCGCCGCCACCTTGGCGATGGTCACTGCGTTGCCCAGGCGCGGGTCGATCGCAATGTGGTTGTTGTAGATCTGGCTCGTGCCCGGCATGCCGCCGCTGTTGAACGTCAGGTTCAGGTAGTGGTTGGTCGCAACGCTGCCGGCCGGCACCGCGACGCCCGGGGCGAACTCCGACGCCTGCGCTTCGCAATGGTTGCCGGTCGCCGTCACGGCATCCGCGGACGTGCCCGGGCAGCCCGGCACCGAGAACGACACCGTGTCGACGTGCGAGACCGGCGGGATGACCCGCGAGACACCGGGCGTGTAGGCCGCCGGCGCCGCCAGCTGGATCAAGTAGGTGCCTCCGGACGGGCAGGAGGGGTCGCCGAAGTTCAGGTCGAACTTGTAGTAGCCGTTCGCCAGCGTGACCTGCCCCTGCTGCACCGGGTCGTCGAAGCAGGCCGACGGCAGCGGTACGGTGCTGCCCGCGCGCACCATGGTGAGCGCGGCGCCCATCACCGGCGTTCGCACGATCGAGTTGTAGGCCACGCCGTTGGGCTGCAGCGGCAGGTTGAGGTTCTGCAGGTTGCTGCCCGACGGCGCCGTCACGCCGCTGATGGACTGCATGCCGTTGATAAAGGCCGAGTCGGCGCGGCCGAGCTTGGCCGTCTGCGCCCCGGCGTCCGGCGCGGTGAAGCGCAGCGAGAACTGGTCGGCGGCCGTGGCCGACGGCGACAGGCCGTTGACCACGTACTGGCCGTTGGCGTCGGTGGTGACCGAGCCGAGCAGCACGTTGTTGCGCAGCACCTCCACCGCCCAGCCCTGCACCGGCGCCTCGCTGGTGTCGGCCTGCTTGTCGAGGTCGGTGTCATGCCACACGCGGCCGTGGAGGGTGGCCGCGCCCGGGATGCCGCCCACCGCGATGGTGGCGCCGGCCGAGGCCGTCAGCGCCGGCGAGTTCCACGCCACCTGGGCCGTGTTGGTGATGCTGGTGCCCAGCGGCAGGTCAGCGGCGATCTGCGCCCGGAAACGCAACTGCACGCTGGCGCCCGGCGCCAGGTTGCCGTACACGGCAGCGTAGTCGGCGCGCAGCAGCGCGCCGCTGACGCTGACGCCCGCCGCCGCCCCGTTGAGCATGGCCGAGCCCGCCACATAGGAGACCTGCGACGCCAGCGGTGCTGTGCCGAGATCGTCGGTCAGCACCAGCTGGGTGGCGGCCGCCGCGCCGGTGTTCGTCGCGGTCACCAGGTACTCGAGCTGCGCACCGGGCAGCGCCGCCCCGCCGCCCACCACCTGCACGGCCTTGGTGATGGCAACCTGCTGCGCGCTGCCGACGATGATCGTGGTCGGCTGGTAGCCGTTGCTGCTGTCGCCGTCCGCATCGGTGAGCTGGCTCGGCAGCTCGGTGCTGGCCAGGCTGCCCTGGTTGCTGATGACCGTACCCGCCGGCACGCCCGAATTCACGCGCACATCGAAGCTGATCTCGGCGCTGGCGCGCGGTGCGACCGTGCCGCTGGCGGCCGAGGGCGAGTTCACGCCGATGCCGGCGGCCAGCGGCGACACGCCGCCGTCGGGGCTCGCGACCGGCGCGCCGTTGAGCGTCACCGTGTCGGCCACATAGGCGGTGTTGGCCGGCGTCGGGTCGTTCAGCACCACGCCGGTGGCCGCCAGCCCCGACAGGTTGTCGATGCGGATGGTGTAGCGAATCACGTCGAACGGATCGAGCACGCCGTTGCCGTTGCCGTCGCGCACGAGCGTCACGGTCTTGCGCGTCACCAGCAGCGGATAGGGGCCGACGATGTCGCGCGTGGGGTCGTTGACGGCAGGCGTTCTCGGGTCGTCCGACGGCACCTCGGCGAACACGCCACTGCCCTCGCCCGAACCGTTGACAAAGCCCTGGTTGCTGATCAGCGTGCCGTCGAGCACGCCGGCATTGATGACCACGTCGAAAACGACGGTGGCGACGTTGCTCGTCGCAGCCGAGGCATCGGCGCGCAGGACACCTGGGGTCGCGTCTCCCGGCGCGTGGATCAGCAGGCCGGCCTGCAGCGGCGAGCCGCCGCCGGCCGCATCGGGCACGGCCGCGCCGTTCTGCGTCGTGCTGCCCGCGACATAGCTTGTGTTCGCCGGCACGAGGTCGCGCAGGGACACGCCCACCGCTTTTTCCGTGCCGACGTTCTTGACGGTGAGGGTGTAGCGCAGGCGGTCGCCCGCCCGCAGCACGGCCGCGTCGCCGGTCATGTCCTGCGAGACCTTGCTCACCTGCAGCACCGGGGCGGCCATCGTCGATGTGGCAGGACCGGTGCAATAGGTGTTCGGCGCGGTGGCGTTCGGGCAACCGACGCCATTGCGCTCGCCACCCACGCCGCTGTCGAGCGAGCCCCAGGCCGCGTAGGCGGAGTTGGTGATCGGCGCGCCGGTGACCGACAACACGTTGGCGCGGTAGCTCAGCACCAGGGTGCCGCCGACCGGAATGTCCAGCAGCGGGTCACCGTTCAGCGCTCCCCACACCAGCGCACCGTTGGGCAGCACCGTGGGCTGGGCCACGAAACTGCTGACCGCGACGCCGTTGATCGTGGCCGTGGCCGAGCCGGCCACCAGCGACAGGTTGGCCGGCAGCAAGTCCAGCACGTCGGCGTCATAGGCCGTCGCGGCGCCGTTGTTCGTGGCCGTCACCGTGTACTGCAGCACGTCACCGACCGCGACCGGCGTGCTCGCGGCCTTGCCCGCCGGCGCGGCGTAGCGCACCGCCTTGGCGATCGTCAGCGCCGGCTCGACCACCGTCATCGGCCCGCTCGCGCCGGCGCCGCCGCTGCTTTGCGTCAGGTTGCTGCCATTGATCTTGTTGTAGGTGTACGAAGCCGTATTCGCGAACTGCAGGCCGTTGCGGTTGGTCGCGTCGTTCTGCAGCACGACCGTGATCTCGATCACCGCCTGGCCACCGGCCGGAATGTCGATGCCGGTCGCCGTGTCCTGGATGACGAGGTTGGTCGCGCTGCCCGTGTTGCTCAGGCTCCAGCTGCCGCCGGAGACCACGCTCGCGCCGACGAAGCCGAGCTTGGCGGCAGAAGCGCCCAGGTTGTCGAGGAGGCGCACGTCGTACAGCGGCACGTTGACCGGTGTCGCGGGTACCGTGAGGCGGTACTTGAAGCGCTGGCCGATGGTGGCTGTCGCCTGCGTGTTCGCCTTCGTGAGCCCTGAGGGCGAGAAGACCTGCACCGCCGTCGGGTCGGAGCCGGGAGCGCCGAGTTGGGCCGGCCCGTTGACATGGGGGTCGTCGCTGCCGCCGGCCCAGGTCTTGCCCGCGTTGTCGACGCCGCTGAGCTGTCCCCGGTTCAGCACCGTGCCGTTGGCAAGGGCCGAAGCCAGCGTGACGTCGAACTGCACCTGGTATTGCAGGTCCGTCGGCAGGTTGAGGCCGTTGATCGTTACCGAACCGGTGCCCTTGGAGCCGCCGGTCGGGTTGAGCGTGAGCGTCACGCCGCCCGGCAGATTGCTGCTCGCCAGCGCCAGCGAGCCGGGCACGAAGGCCGCAGCCGCATTCAGCGCGTCGAGGTCGTCGGTGACCGTGATGCTGCCGAGCGGCGGCAGCGTGAAGTTCTGGATCTGCAGCGTGTAGCGCAGCCGGTCTCCCGGCGATGCCGTCGTCGCCACCGGCGTGCCGGTCGTCAGGTTGCCGACCGACTTGAGGAAGAAGTAGCCCTGGATCGTCGAGGTGACGGTGTAAGCGTCCTGGAAGTCGAGTACGCCCGGCGTGCCGCCCGTCAGCGTCCGGTCGTACTGGCGGCGGCTGGTCGCGCCTGCGGCCGCGTTGAACCACCGCGTCGCGCCCGCCACGTTGGTGAGCGTGACACCCTGCGCCAGGCCGGCGTCGAGCTTGGCCCGGTAGGTGACGATCAGGCGCTGCGTGGGCGCGAGCTTGACCGCGTCCGCGAGCGTCAACCTGAGCTCCCCGGTGGCGCTGCTGTAGCTCACGGTGTAGTGCGTGCCCGCGGTGAGCGGCGCCAACTGCGTCGTGCCGTCGGCGGCGTACAGCGCGGCCGTCACCGTCGGCGTCGGGTCGAAGGCGCGCATGCCGCTGGGCAACAGGTCGGTGACCGTGGCGTTCCACGCATCGCCGCCACCGGTGTTCTGCACATCGAGCCGGAAGGTCGCCTCGGTGCCGACATTCAGGTTGCTCTGCGAGCCGGCCTTCTGCAGCGTCAGACCGGGCTCGACGATGGTCATCGGCGGCGAGACACCCGACTCGCCCGGCAGCGGTTCGTAGGCCACGCCGCCGACCACCCGGCCGAACCACCATTTGGCGGTGTTGGTGAAGGTCTTGCCAGGGGTGTTCGCCGGCACGTCGTCGAGCACCACCGTCATCTGGACCTGGATCCGCGTGCCGGCCGGGATGTTGGCGAGCGCTGGGTTGTTGGCGTACGAGAAGACGATGCGCTTCGTGCCGTCGCCGACGATCGGGTCACTGACGTTCGGCGGCGCTCCCGTCCACAGCGCCAGCGATCCCGGCTGCGGCACGCCGTTGATCGAGTACGTGTTGCCCTGATAGGTCGCCGAAGCGCCGATCGCCGTGAGGTCGTCGTAGATCGTGGCGTTGGACAGCGTGTTGGGCGAGGGCTGGTCGAATTCCGTTCCCCCACCCGTGGCAATCGGTTGCCACATGACCGGGATCGTGAGCGTGTAGGTGAACG
>DATDES010000107.1:0-2374 GCA_036522975.1 Burkholderiaceae bacterium
CGGACACGACCCACCGGGATGTCCATCGTGCCCGTCACAGCCACTGGCGTCAGCTCACGCAGCGTCGCCTCGCGGTTGTTCGGCACCAGCCTGACCCAGGCGTTGTCGGCGGCGATCAGCCCCTCGATGTCGGCCAGCGGCACGTCCTTCTTCAGCTTGAAGGTCAGAGATTGGCTGTGGCAGCGCATCGCGCCGACCCGCACGCAGGTGCTGTCGATCGGGATCGGCATGGCCCGGCCGAGGATCTTGTTGGTCTCGGCCATGCCCTTCCACTCTTCCTTGGACGTGCCATCGCCCAGGTCCTTGTCGATCCAGGGAATCAGCGAGCCGCCGAGCGGCACACCGAAGTTCGCCGTTTCCTGCGCCGACAGGCTGCGCTGGGCGGCGATCACCTGGCGATCGATCTCGAGGATCGCGCTCTTCGGGTCGTCGAGCAGCGCCTTGACTGAGGCGTTCAGGCTGCCGTACTGCGTCAGCAACTCACGCATGTGTTGCGCGCCTCCGCCCGACGCGGCCTGGTAAGTTTGGGTGCTCATCCATTCAACCAGGCCGGCCTTGTACAGCGCGCCAACGCCCATCAGCATGCAGCTCACGGTGCAGTTGCCGCCAATCCAGTTGCGGCCGCCTTTCACGAGGGCGTTCTTGATCACCGGCATGTTGACCGGGTCGAGGATGATTACCGCGTCATCGGCCATGCGCAACGTCGAGGCGGCATCGATCCAGTGGCCGGTCCAGCCGGCAGCGCGCAGCTTGGGGAAGACCTCGCTGGTGTAGTCGCCGCCCTGCGCGGTGATGACGATGTCGCAGCGGCGCAGCGCCTCGATGTCGTGCGCGTCCTGCAGCGCGGTTTCGTTCTTTGCAAACTTGGCAACAGCCGCCGGCACCTTGCCGCCGGCGTTCGAAGTTGAGAAGAACACCGGCTCGATGAGTGCGAAGTCGCCTTCGGCCTGCATGCGGTCCATCAACACCGACCCGACCATGCCGCGCCAGCCGACCAATCCTACGAGTGCCATTTCAGTCTTGCCTTTCCTTCAGCGGACCCCTACCGGTTCCCGGCTCGTTTCGCCGGGGTCCAGGAGAGGGGGCGAGACGTTCCGAGAGCCGCTAGCTCTTGGTAATGGTTTTGGGGGTGATCGCAGCAACGACCGCATCGCCCATCTCGCGCGTGCCGACCTTGCGCGTACCTTCACTCCAGATGTCGCCGGTGCGAAGTCCGGCGGACAGCACGCCCTGCACCGCCGACTCGATTCGGTCGGCGGCTTCGGGCTGGGCGAGTGAATAGCGAAGCATCATGGCGGCAGACAGGATTGTAGCGAGCGGATTCGCAATATCCTTGCCAGCGATGTCGGGCGCGCTGCCGTGGCTGGGCTCGTACAGGCCCTTGTTGTTCTTGTCCAGCGAAGCCGACGGCAGCATGCCGATCGAGCCGGTGAGCATTGCCGCCTCGTCGGACAGGATGTCGCCGAACATGTTGCCGGTGACCACCACGTCGAAGGCCTTCGGCGCCTTCACCAGCTGCATCGCGGCGTTGTCAACGTACATGTGATCGAGCTGCACGTCGGGGTATTGGGCATGAACCTCGGTGACGGTGTCCTTCCAGAACTGGAAGGTCTCGAGCACGTTGGCCTTGTCGACGCTGGTCAGCTTCTTGCTGCGCTTGCGTGCCGCCTGGAACGCGACGTGCGCGATGCGCTCGATCTCGGGCTTGCTGTAGCGCATCGTGTCGAAGGCCTCCTCGGCACCGGGAAAGTGGCCATCCAGGGCGACGCGGCGACCGCGCGGTTGGCCGAAGTAAATGTCGCCGGTCAGCTCCCGGATGATCAGGATGTCCAGTCCCGCCACGAGCTCGGCCTTCAGGCTCGAGGCATGCGTCAGCTGCGGATAGCAGACCGCGGGGCGGAAGTTCGCGAACAGGCCGAGGTGCTTGCGCAGACCGAGGATGGCCTGCTCCGGGCGCAATGCGCGCTCCAGCTTGTCGTACTTCCAATCCCCGACGGCGCCGAACAACACCGCATCGGCGGCCTTGGCGAGCGCCAAGGTGGCCTCGGGCAAGGGGTGACCGTGGGCCTCGTAGGCAGCGCCGCCGACGGCAGCCGTCTCCAACTCGAGCGGCAATTCCAGGGCATGCAGCACCTTCACTGCTTCGGCCATGATTTCAGTACCGATGCCGTCGCCCGGCAAGACTGCGATCTTCATTCGCCATTCCTCTCTGGTTCGGCCACCCAACGCACCGGTCGGCGCTCGCAGGCCTTGAACGCGCGCAACGACACGCTACAGCGGCCGGTGATCGAGCCAGGGCTTGCGCGCCAGGCGCTCGACCTCGAAGGCGCGAATCTTGTCGGCGTGGCGCAGGGTCAGGCCGATGTCGTCCCAG
>DATDES010000108.1:0-3212 GCA_036522975.1 Burkholderiaceae bacterium
CCGTCGAAACCGCCAAGCCGTTCGAGCCGCCTGCCACGCCCGAGCCGCTGGCCGCGCCCGCCGCGGCCCCGTCCGGGACCGCACCAGCCCAGTGACGTCGCGCGCGGGGTCAGAGCGACCGCGGGCCAAGGGAGCTGCTGAGCAAGGCCAGCGGGTAGTTCGCGCCCTTCAATGAGTCCTGCACACAACGCCATAGCAGCGCACTGCGGTGGCGCTCTCGGCTGGCCTCGATTTCGGCGGCCGTCAGCCACAGCGTGCGCACGATGCCCTGGTCGAGCGCGCGGCGCGGATCGGCGGGTTCAGCGTGACCCGCGAACGCGAATCGCAGGTAGGTGATTGCCTCGTCGCCGCGCGGCACCTGCGCCAGGTACACACCGACCAGGTGGCTCGGCGTGAAGTGACAGGCTGTTTCTTCCAGCACCTCGCGCACGACCGCCTGTTCCAGTGATTCGCCCGCTTCGAGGTGGCCCGCCGGGTTGTTGAGCCGAAGACCATCGGCGGTTTGTTCTTCGACCAGCAGGTAGCGACCGTCCTTTTCGATCACGGCCGCAACGGTGACGCTCGGCTTCCAGCGGATGTCGGGTGGCATGGCCAGCGATGGTAGCGGCCCGGGCACAAGCCCGGGGTGACACGGCATCACCTTGCATTAAGCTCGCAGCCCGAAGTGCACGGCCCGCCCTTGCACACCAAGACTGCCCGAGGAGACCTGCACCATGCTGATCGGCGTTCCGCTCGAAACGGTGGCCGGCGAGACCCGTGTCGCCGTCACGCCGGAGACGGCGAAGAAACTCAAGGCGCAGGGCCACACCGTGCGCGTCCAGTCAGGCGCCGGCGTGGCCGCCAGCGCTACCGACGAAGCCTACATTGCCGCCGGGGCCGAGATCACCGACCGCTCCGGCGCCTTCGCCGCCGACCTGATCCTGAAGGTGCGCAGTCCCTCGCTCGACGAACTGGTGCTGGTCAAGACTGGTGCGGCCCTGGTGGGCCTGCTCAACCCCTTCGACCGCGACAACCTGAACCGGCTGGCCGGTGCCGGGCTGACCAGTTTTGCCCTCGAGGCCGCACCGCGCACGACGCGGGCGCAGAGCATGGACGTGTTGTCGAGTCAGGCCAATATCGCCGGCTACAAGGCGGTGATGATTGCTGCCGACAAGTACCAGCGCCTGTTCCCGATGCTGATGACCGCCGCCGGCACGATCAAGGCCGCGCGGGTCGTGATCCTGGGCGTCGGCGTCGCCGGCCTGCAGGCGATTGCCACGGCCAAGCGCCTGGGCGCGGTGATCGAGGCCAGCGACGTGCGACCGAGCGTGAAGGAGCAGGTCGAGTCGCTCGGCGCCAAGTTCATCGACGTGGCCTACGAAACCGCCGAAGAGAAGGAAGCCGCCGAAGGCGTCGGCGGCTACGCCAAGCCGATGCCACCGAGCTGGCTCGAGCGTCAGAAGGTCGAGGTCGCCAAGCGCGTCGCGGCGGCCGACATCGTGATCTCGACCGCGCTGATCCCTGGCCGCGCCGCGCCAGTGCTGATCACCGAAGAGATGGTCAAGGCGATGAAGCCCGGCAGCGTGATCGTCGACATGGCCGCCCCGGCCGGCGGCAACTGCCCGCTGACCGAAGCCGGCAAGACCGTTGCCCGCTACGGCGTCACGATCGTCGGCGAGACCAACATCCCGGCCCTGGTGGCGGCGGACAGCTCGTCGCTCTATGCCCGCAACGTGCTCGACTTCCTCAAGCTCGTGATCACCAAGGAAGGCACGTTCAACGTGCCGATGGACGACGACATCGTGGTCGCCTGCCTGATGACCCAGGGCGGCGAAGTCCGCCGATCCTGATCCGCCGGTGAAGTCAACAAGGACCTGAGCCATGGAACTCGTTTCTCCCACCATCACCAACCTGATCATCTTCGTGCTGGCGATCTACGTCGGCTACCACGTCGTCTGGACCGTGACGCCGGCGCTGCACACGCCCTTGATGGCCGTCACCAACGCGATTTCGGCGATCGTCATCGTCGGCGCGATGCTGGCCGCGGCGCTGACGGAAGGCGGGTTCGCCAAGCTCATGGGCGTGCTGGCCGTCGCGCTGGCGGCCGTGAACATCTTCGGCGGCTTCCTGGTCACGCGGCGCATGCTCGAGATGTTCAGGAAGAAGGACCGTCCGACCAAACCCGCCGAAGGGAGCAAGTGATGAGCCTGAACCTCGTCACCCTGCTGTACCTCGTCGCCAGCGTCTGCTTCATCCAGGCGCTGAAGGGCCTGTCGCACCCGACGAGCTCGATCCGCGGCAACCTGTTCGGCATGACCGGCATGGCGATCGCCGCCGTCACCACGGCAGCCTTGATCGTCAAGCTCGCCGGCTCGGCAACCGGCCTGGCCTGGGTGCTGCTCGGCCTGGTGGTCGGCGGCGGCTACGGCGCCTGGCGCGCCAAGACCGTCGAGATGACCAAGATGCCCGAACTGGTGGCCTTCTTCCACAGCATGATCGGCCTGGCCGCGGTGTTCATCGCCGTTGCCGCGGCGGTCGAGCCCTGGGCGTTTGGCATCACCGCCGCACCCGTCAATGGCGCGGGTGGCCAGATCCCGCACGGCAACCGGCTCGAACTGGCACTGGGCGCGGCGATCGGCGCGATCACCTTCTCGGGCTCGGTGATCGCCTTTGGCAAGCTCAGCGGGACCTACAAGTTCCGCCTGTTCCAGGGCGCGCCGGTTCAGTTCAAGGGCCAGCACATCCTGAACCTGGTGCTCGGCCTGGCGATGCTCTTCTTCATCGTCGGCTACACGATCAGCGAAGCCAAGATCGACTTTGCGCTGCTGGTGGCGCTGGCCTTCGTGCTGGGCGTGCTGATCATCATCCCGATCGGCGGCGCCGACATGCCGGTGGTCGTCTCGATGCTCAACAGCTACTCGGGCTGGGCCGCGGCGGGCATCGGCTTCTCGCTCAACAACGCGATGCTGATCGTCGCCGGCTCGCTCGTCGGCAGCTCGGGCGCGATCCTGAGCTACATCATGTGCAAGGCGATGAACCGCTCGTTCTTCAACGTCATCCTGGGCGGCTTCGGCGGCGAGACCACGGCCGCGGCCGGGGCGGCGGCGGCGCAGCGGGCCGTCAAGAGCGGCAGTGCCGACGACGCGGCATTCATCCTGGGCAACGCCGAGACGGTGATCATCGTCCCCGGCTACGGCCTGGCCGTGGCACGCGCCCAGCATGCGGTGAAGGAG
>DATDES010000109.1:0-11409 GCA_036522975.1 Burkholderiaceae bacterium
AGGGCGAAGAACGGGACGGTGACGGCCAGGATGGTCTGCATCGCGCGCCAGTATCCATGGCGCGCCTAGCACAGGCGGCGAACCGCGCCGCAGGTAGGATCCGCCGCCCCTCTCTGCACGGCCGATGTCCGACACCCTCAATCCCGCCCAGCTCGAAGCCGTCCATCACCTCCGCAGCCCCTGCCTGGTGCTGGCCGGGGCGGGGTCGGGCAAGACGCGCGTCATCGTGCACAAGATCGCCCGGCTGCTGCAGAGCGGGCTCGAGGCCAAGCAAATCGCGGCGATCACCTTCACCAACAAGGCGGCGCAGGAAATGCGCGAACGCGCCAAGGCCCTGGTCGGATCGCGCGCCGCAAAGGAGCTGGCGGTCAGCACCTTCCATTCGCTGGGCGTGCGACTGTTGCGTGCCGATGGCGAGCGCTTGGGCTTGAAGCCCAACTTCTCGATCATGGACAGCGACGACGTGCTGGGCATCCTGCGCGAGGCAGGCGCGACGACCGACGCCAAGCTGGCGCGGCACTGGCAGTGGGCGATCAGCCTGTGGAAGAACCAGGGCCTGGACAGCGACGCCGCATCGCGCGCCGCGGCGAGCGACGACGAGCGCGTTGCGGCACGCATCATGCAGCGCTACGAAGAGCGCCTCGCGGCCTACCAAGCGGTGGATTTCGACGATCTGATCGGCCTGCCCTTGAAGCTGCTGCAGCGTGACGCCGACGCGCGCGCCAAGTGGCAGGACACGTTCCGCCACATCCTGGTCGACGAATACCAGGACACCAATGCGGTGCAGTACGAACTGCTGAGGGCCCTGGTCGGCGAGCGCGGGGTGTTCACGGCGGTCGGCGACGACGACCAGAGCATCTACGGTTGGCGCGGCGCAACCATCGACAACCTGAAGCGGTTGCCGCATGACTATCCGAAGCTGAAGCTCATCGCGCTGGAACAGAACTACCGCTCGACCGGCCACATCCTGCGCGCCGCCAACCAGGTCATTGCCGCGAACCCGAAGATCTTCGAGAAGAAGCTGTGGAGCGCCTTTGGCGACGGCGAGCCGGTGCGGGTGATCGAATGCGACGGCGAGGAGCACGAGGCCGAGCGTGCGGTGGCTGCGATACAGGCCCGGCGCAGCGAGGGCGGCCAGGTGAAGTTCAGCGACTTTGCGGTCCTCTACCGCGCCAACCACCAGGCTCGCGTGTTCGAACAAAAGTTGCGCGCGGCGCAGATCCCGTACAAGGTCTCGGGCGGGCAGAGCTTCTTCGACCGGGCCGAGATCCGAGACCTTTGCGCCTGGCTGCGCCTCTTGGTCAACAACGACGACGACCCGGCCTTCCTGCGCGCGGTGACCACGCCCAAGCGCGGCATCGGGCATCAGACCCTCGCCTCTCTTGGCGAGTTCGCCGGGCGCTGGAAGTGCAGCCTTTTCGAGGCGCTGTTTGCCGACTCCCTCGGCACGGCGCTGAACAAGAAGGCCGTCGGCTCGCTGCATGAGTTCGGCCGCTATGTGAACGACCTTGAGCACCGCGCGCGGCATGCAACCGGCGGCGAGGACGCCAAGGCCTTCCTGCTCGGCTGGCTGAAGGACATCGGCTACGAGCAGCACCTGTTCGACGGCGAAGACAGCGAGAAGCTCGCCGCTGCGCGCTGGAGCAATGTGCTCGACTTCGTCGATTGGATCGCCAAGCGCTGCGGCGGGGAGATCACGCAGGACGGCGGCACCTTCGAAAGCGAGAAGCACAGCGTGCTCGAGGTTGCGCAGACGATCAGCGTGATCATCAGCCTGGCCGAGCGCGGCAACGAACAGGATGTCGTTACGCTGTCGACCCTGCATGCCGCGAAAGGGCTGGAGTGGCCGCACGTGGTGCTGGCCGGCGTCAACGAAGGCCTGCTGCCGTTCAAGAGCGGCGACGAGGAGATGACAGTCGAGCGGCTCGAAGAAGAGCGCCGCCTGATGTACGTCGGCATCACGCGCGCGCGCACCACCCTGGCCGTCAGCACCCTGCGGCGCCGGAAGCGGGGTCGCGACACCGTGGCCGGCGTGCCCAGTCGCTTCATCGCCGAGATGAAGCTGCACGAGGCCGTCGCGACGAAGGAAAACCCGCTCGAACGCCTGAAGCGCCAGCGCGCCGAGGCAGCGGCGCGCGCGGCTGCCGCTGCTGCAACGGCAGCCGCTACATCCCCTTGAACAGGCCGACGTAGCTGCGGCTGACCTCGAGCTTCTCGTTGTGGCCCTTCACGGCCACGATCTGGCGGCCGCGAAAGTCGCGTGTGACGTTGGCGATCGCCTTGGCGTTGACCAGCGTGCTGCGGTGGATCTGCCAGAAACGCTCGGGGTCGACTTCGTCGACCAGTTCCTTGATCGGCTTTCTGATCAAAGCCTCGACGGTCGCCGTCTGAACCCGCGTGTACTTCTCGTCGCTGATGAAGAACAACACGTCGTCGACCGGGATCATCTGGATCGACTGACCGACGGTAGCCTGGATCCATTGCAGGAACTTTGGCGCGCCGCCGGCCGGGTTCATCTTCGCTGCCAGCGAATGCAGCAGCTGCTGCAAGGGCGCGCCGTCGCCGCCGCTGCCGGCTTCGCGCGCCGCCAGGCGCTTCTTGATGCGCTCGACCGTCACCGCCAGACGCTCGCGCTCAGCCGGCTTCAGCACATAGTCGGCCACGCCCTGCTCGAAGGCCTCGACCGCGTACTGGTCGTAGGCGGTGATGAAGACGATCTCGGGCAGCAACTCGTCGTCGCCGACCTCCATCTGCGCGATCTGCCGCGCCGCCTCGACACCGGTCAGGCCCGGCATGCGGATGTCCAGGAAGACCAGCTCGGGCCGGTGCTCGGCCACCAGCGCGACGGCTTCGACGCCGTTCTTGGCCTCGGCCACGATCTGCAGGTCGGGCCAGACCTCGGCCAATCGCGCCCGCAACTGCTCGCGCATCAGGCGCTCGTCGTCGGCGACGATGCAGCGAACCTGGGCCATGTCGGTTGAGTTCATGCGGCCATTGTCCTTGCCTTGGCACTGCGTTTCCAGAGCCACCAGGCCAGCAACAACAGCGGCGACAGGACCAGGCCGACGGCCAGTGCCGCGACCGTCAGGCCGATGGCGGCCAGGCTGAGCGGCACGATCATGGCCAGCAGGGCCACGGTCGGCACGACCACCAGGATGACCGTCAATGCCAGCAGGACGCCGAGCGTGGCCAGCAACCAATGGCCGGCGTGCGCGCCATGCAGGTCGAGCACATGGCCGTTGACCGTGACCCGGCCGATTTCCTGCGGCAGGCCCCAGACCAGGAAGGCCGCGACGCCCATCGCGGCCAGGACGGCCAGCAGCATCGCGCCGGCCAGTACAAACCAGGCAGCCTTTCTCATGCGGTGGCCTGCAAGTCGCTGCGCGAGGTGTAGGGCACCGTGATCTTGACCACCGTGCCGCTGGGCTGGTTCTCGCTGACGCTGAGCGTGGCCTTGCCGCCGTACAGCAAGGTCAGGCGCTCGCGGATGTTGGCCAGGCCGACGCCGGTGCCTGCGGTGGCGGCCTTGCCGAAGCCCAGGCCGGTGTCGGCGACGGTCACGGCCAGCTTGCCGTGCACGATCTCGGCCTTGATGCTGAGCTCGCCGCCTTCGGGCTTGGGCTCCAAACCGTGCTTGATCGCGTTTTCGACCAGGCTCTGGATCATCATTGAAGGGAATTCGGCAGAGAGCAGGCCCTCGGGCACGTCGATGCGCGTGGCCAGGCGCTCTTCCATGCGCACCTTCAGGATCTCGAGATAGGGCCGGATCACCGCCATCTCGCGCCCGAGGTCACGCGGGCCACCGTTGTTGGCCTCGCGCATCGTCGGCATCGAGGCGCGCAGGAGCGCGATCAAGTTCTTCTGCATCGTGCTGGCGCGCGGCGGGTCGGTCTCGATCAGGTGGTCGATCGAGGCCAGGGTGTTGAACAGAAAATGCGGTTCCACCTGGGCCTGCATCGCGGCCATCCGCGCCTCGACGACTTGGCGCTTCAGCTGTTCCGACTCGGCCACCTCGGTGGCCTGCGCGGCCTGTGCCTGGGCCTTCAGCTGGCCCTTGTAGGTGATCTTCATGATCATTGACGCGACGATCCAGAAGAACGCCAGCTCGGGCAGCGGCTCGCCGAACTTGGTGTGACGGATGATCGTGCGCGGGCCGCTGTTTTCTTCGTTCAGGTCGGCGATCGCCTCCTCGGCATCGCGGCGGGCCTGCTCGGCGTCGCGCTTGGCCTGCTCGATGTCCTCACGCGCCTCGCGGATCGCCTCCTCGATTTCGCCCTGGGCTTCTGCAACCGCCTTGCGCACCGCTTCGGCGGTGGCGCCCGGCGGCAACACGATGCGCACGCCGTCTTTCGCGTCGGCCTGCTCGACCGCGCGCTCGACCGCGCGCTCGGCCGCGTCGGCGGCTGACGAGGCTGCTTCGGCCGCCGATGCCGCTTTCGACGTGGCATTCGGCGTGATCCGGATGCCGTGCGGGCCGATCGAGATCTCGACATCGCCGCCGCCATCCTTGCCCTTCGGGCGATCGATCTTGACCAGGGGTTCGTTCTTGGCGCCGTCGCCGGGCAGTGCCGGCGCCTTTGCGCCGGCCGGAGCATGCGGTGCCGCGGGTGGCTTGGGCGGATGCGGGATGACGACGCGCCCCTTGGTCTCCACCGTCTCGGACACCCGCCAGCTGAAGGGCGGCACGTTCTGCAGCACGCCCGCACCGATCATCAGCAGCAGCGAGAGCAGGGCGAAGCGCTTCCAGCTGATCGAGACCAGCCAGTTGCCGTAGGTGTGGAAGGCGCGCACCAGCGGCGCAAAGTGCGACGTCCAGCGGGTGCTGGCGGTCGTGGTCGTGTTTTGGGTCATGTCGCTGTGGGTTCGGCCGAGCAGGCCATGGGCGGCAATGTAGCGGCGCTGCCGTGGGATGGCGCCCGGCGCGCGACCCGATGCGCGACCGGGCGGACAGTCTGCAGCCGCTGCGGACGAACCGGCCGGCCGGCGCCGTCGCTGCGCTAGACCAGCACCAGGCTGGCCGCGGCCAACGCGAAGATCGCCAACGCTGCTGCGCCGAACAGGCGCAGCAGCGGCGCGCCGTCTCGGTCGGCCTCGTCCGACCAGCTCATGTCGTCGAAGCCCGAAACCGCCCGCTCGCTGCTGGACGAGAGCGGGGGTGGGCGGGTTTCGGCTCCGAACATGAAGGCACCTCGGGCGTGGCGGCCAAAGGACTGGCCTGAAACCACTATCGCCGCCCGTGCCCGGCTTGTCATTCCCCCTAAAGGGGGAAAACGCGTGTAGCCAGGCGCCGGCTGGACCCTCCCTCAGGGGTTGTGCACCCGGCCGTCGCGCAGCGCCACGACGCCGCTGAACGCCAGTTCGGCCAGGAGGCGTTGGCCCCAAGCGTCGACCGAGCCCTCGGGACGTTCCAGGCGCAGCCAGACCTGGGCCACGATCGGCGTGCTGTCGAACCAGGCACGCAGGTCGGCCAGCGGCACGCTGCCGACTTCGAGCAAGTGGTACTTGGTCAGGGCCTTGATCCCGTGGCGGGCATGGCTCGCCGGGTCGGCGCGAAAGCGGGCCAGGCGCGAGCGCGCCCGCTGCAGGGCGCCCGCAACGTCGGAGAAGGGCGCGCCGTGGCCGGGGATCACCAGGCACACCGGCAGCGACTCGATCAGGTCGAGGGTCGCCGCGACCTGGTCGAAGGCGTGGACTCCGTCCAGTTCGGGGAAAACCACGCCGAAGCCGTTCTCCCACAGTGCATCGGCCGAGACCAGGGTGCCGTTGGCGGCATCGAACAGGATCAGCGAATGCGGGTCGTGCCCGGGCGCGGCATGGGCCTGCCAGTGGCGGCGGCCGACCGCGAGGGTCTCGCCCGGATGCAGCAACGCGTCGAAGGCAAAACGCTCGCAGCGCTGCTGGGTCAGGCGGTAGCTGAGCCGGTCTTCGTCCCAGGCCGCCACCGCATCTGCGTCGCCCGGCGGGATCACGATGCGCGCGCGGAAGCTGCGCGCCAGCGCGGCATTGCCACCGCAATGGTCGGAGTGCAGATGGGTATTGACGATGCGTGCCAGGGTCTGCCCCGGGCGCAGGGCGCCGCGCACCAGGGCATCGGTCTGCCCGGCATGCGACAGGTAGCCGCTGTCGATCAGGGTCGCATGCTCGCCGTCAGCGCCGTGGAGCAGGACGTTGTTCGAGGACAGCCAGCCGCGCTCGAAGATGGTGATGTCGCGGTGTGCCTCGGCGTCCATCGTCCGAATTGTGCAGGCCCGCCGGGCCCGGCCTTCAGGGGGCGCGCAAACGGTGCTCGAGCCAGCGCGCATGCTGCAGCAGGCGGGCATCGCCGCTGTGCGCACCGACCAGTTGCACGCCCAACGGCAGGCCGTCCGGGCCGTGCCGCAGGGGCAGGCTGATCGCCGGCAGACCGCACAGAGTCCAGAGCGTGCCAAAGGCGGGGTCGCCGGTGGTGTCGAGCGGCGGCGCGGTGCCGGTGGTAGCGGGCGTGAGGATGGCGTCGAAGCGGGTGAACAGCTCGGCCACGCTGTCCGCCAACTGCGTCCGGCGCTTCAGCGCGCGCTGGTATGCGGACGCGGGGACGTCGCGCCCCCGCCCCAGTTGTTCACGCAGCGAGGCCGAGAGCCCGTCGCGCCCGTGGGCCCACTCCTGCTCGAGGTGCACGGCCATTTCGGCTTCCATGATCGTGCGGTGGCAGTCCCAGGCCTCGGCATGAGCTTCGGGCAGGTCGACTTCCTCGCAATCGGTGCCGAGCGCCGCGCTCAGCGCGGCAAGAGCCGCGCGTGTAGGCAGGTCGGCCCGCTCCCATGCGGCAGTCTTGACGAAAGCAAGGCGCGGCGGTGTTCGCGGACCGGCCGCGACGGGCTCGACGTCGGCCAGCACCCGGGCCAGCAGGGCGATGTCATCGAGGCTGCGCGCGAACATGCCCACCGTGTCGAGCGTCGGCGACAGCGTGAGGACCCCGTCGCGCGATATCCGTCCATGGCTGGGCTTGAAGCCGTGGACGCCGCAATACGCGGCCGGGCGAACGACCGAGGCATTGGTCTGCGTGCCGATGGCGAGCGGCACCATGCCGGCCGCCACCGCCGCGGCCGAACCCGACGACGATCCCCCCGGCGTGCGCGTCGGATCGTGCGGGTTGCGCGTCTTGCCAGCGGCATAAGCAGCGAACTCGGTGCTCACGGTCTTGCCCAGGATGACCGCACCGGCGACGCGCAGCGATGCGACCACGGCCGCGTCCTTGTCGGGCCGGCGCCCGGCATGCAGCACGCTGCCGTTCTCGGTTGGCATGTCGGCCGTGTCGATGATGTCCTTTACCCCCACGGGCAGGCCATGCAAGGGGCCGATGGCGCGTCTGCCGAACCGTTCGCGGTCCCGTTCGCGGGCCTGGGTCAGCGCGTGGGCCTCATCCAGGAACTGCCAGGCCTGGACCGCAGGCTCGCGCTCGCGGATGCGCGCGAGGCAGGCCTCGACCAGCTGCTCCGAACTGGTCTCGCCTGTCGCCATCACAAGGGCGGCGCCGGTCGCCGTCAGCATGCTGGTACGCGCTACTTGTAGAGCAAGGTCGGCAGCCACAGCCCGATCTGCGGCCAGATGTAGAGCAGCGCCAGCGCGATCACCTGGATGCCCATGAACGGCAACATCCCGGCGAAGATCTGGTTCAGCGTCACATGCTTTGGCGAAACACCCTTGAGATAGAAGGCTGCCATCGCGACCGGCGGCGACAGGAAGGCGGTCTGCAGATTCAGCGCCACCAGCAGGCCGAAGAACAGCGGATCGACGCCGAACTTGGGCAGCAGCGGGATGAAGATCGGCATGAAGATCACGATGATCTCGGTCCATTCGAGCGGCCATCCGAGGATGAAGATGATGAACTGGCTGAGCAGCATGAATTGCAGCGTGGTCAGCCCGAGCGACAGGACCCAGCGTTCGATCAGGTCTTGACCACCCAGCAGCGCAAACGCCGCCGAGAAGATCGACGAGCCGACGAAGAGCCAGCACACCATCGCGCTGGTCCTGGCCGTGAGGAAAGACGACTCCTTGATGATGCCGCCCAGGTCGACCAGGGAGCGCCGCACCGCATTGCCGCCCTTGTCCTGTCTGGCTGCGACATAGCGGTACGCACCGGCCAGTAACAGCCCGCCCAGGGCCCCCACGGCGGCCGCCTCGGTCGGCGTGGCCAGGCCGAAGACGATCGAGCCAAGCACGGCAATGATCATCACCGCCAGCGGGAAGAACGACGCCAGCAGCATCTTGAAGATCTCTAGCCGCTGCCAGTTCATCAGCCAGTTGACCAGCAGCAGGCCGGCCATGCCCAGGCCGAACACGATCCAGAACCAGGTCGGCGCCGGGACGCGTTCGGCGACGGCTGCCGCCGGCGCTGCGTTGTCCGGCGCAGCGCTGGCGGCAGCGCCGACGGGCGCAGCAACGGCGGCGGTGGCGGATGCCGCAGCGCCCGGCTCGGCCGGCGGCTCCTTGAGCGCGCTGTCCTCCTGCGGCGGTTCCTGCAGCCCGCCCTCCTCTTTCGGGGGCTCCTGCAGTCCCGAGGACTCCGTCGTCTTGTCGTCGCCGGCGACCAAGGAGCCGCCGGACTGGACCAGCCCGGACGTGTCGACCGTGGCAGTCGGCGTCGTGGCGGCACCGTACATGACCAGCAGCAGCGCAACGATAGAGATGGCGGGCAGCAAGGACACGAACAACTGCGTCGCCACCTGGCCCTTTGGCAAGGAGGGGACGCGCAAAGCGCCGAACAGCCCCTTCAACGCATTGCCGCTGCGTGCACTCAGGGTCTGCGACAGCGGCGGCAAAGGCACCCGGCGCTCGCTCTCCGCCAATGGCGGCGCAAGGTGCGGCTTCCACTTGGCGACGATGATCACGTAACCGACATACAGGCCGGCCAGCATGATCCCGGGAAAGAAGGCGCCGGCATAAAGCTTGACGACCGAGACGCCCGCGGTCGCGCCATAGACGATCAGCAGGACCGAGGGCGGAATCAGGATGCCCAGGCAGCCCCCGGCGGTGATCGCCCCCGCGGCCAGCTTGATGTTGTAGCCGGCGCGCAGCATCGCCGGCAAGGCCAGCAGCCCCATCAGCGTGACGACCGCGCCGACGATGCCGGTGGCCGTGGCGAAGATCGCGCAGGTGACGATGGTGGCGACAGCCAGCGCGCCAGGCACGCGTGCCAGCGACAGGTGCAGGCTCTTGAAGAGTTTTTCGATCAGGTTGGCCCGCTCGACCAGGTAGCCCATGAAGACGAACAGCGGGATCGCGATCAGGACGTCGTTGGACATCACCGAGTAGGCGCGCTGGACCATGAGGTCGAGGATCTGCTGGGTGGCCAGGGCCGGGTTGACGCTGCGGTAGGCGATCCAGCCGAAGAACACGCCCATGCCCATCAGCGTGAACGCGGTCGGGAAGCCGAGCATGATCGCCACCACGATCAGACCGAGCATCAAGAGACCCAGGGCACCGAGATCGTCGTGGCCCAGATGGCCGTCCACGAATCCGGCCCACGGGGTGAAAGTCACCACTGCGGCGAGGATGATCGCCATCAGCGCAAAGCCGAACCACAGTTCCTTGCGAATCTTCACTTGGTGCTCCCGTTCGTGCTGGCCTGCGGCACGACGAACTGGTCGAGCTTTGCGATGTCATCGTCCTTCACATGGACCATTTCCTTCAGCTTGTCGACGTCCACCTCCTCTACGTCATGCTCGCGCGAGGGCCATTCGCCCTGCCGGATGCAGATCACGCAGCGGACGATCTCGACGATGCCCTGCAGCAGCAGGAAAGCGCCGGCCAGCGGCAGCATCGTCTTGAATGGGTAGATCGGCGGGCCTTCGGCCGTGACATTCGAGTGTTCGTTGACAGCCCAGGACTCGGCTGCGTAGAAGTAGCCGGCATACGTGAGCGCGAAGACGCCGGGCATGAAGAACAACACGAACAGAATCAGGTCGATCGTCGCCTGGGTGCGCGGCTCAAAGAAGCC
The DNA here is from genome assembly GCA_036522975.1 of Burkholderiaceae bacterium. Taxonomy (GTDB): domain Bacteria; phylum Pseudomonadota; class Gammaproteobacteria; order Burkholderiales; family Burkholderiaceae_C; genus CADEEN01. The sequence continues at coordinate 9,980 of DATDES010000109.1, forward strand.
GTACAGCACGTCGCCGCGCACATGGCCGGTTTTGGCCAGGGTGTAGGCGCCGGCCATCATGAACAGCGTGCCGTACATCATGATCATGACGTCGAAAGCCCAGGGGTGCGGTTGATCCAGCGCATAGCGCGAGAAGACCTCCCACGAGATCATCAGCGTGAGCGAGACGATCAACCAGGAGAAGGCCTGGCCGACGAAGGTGCTGATCTTGTCGATCGTCAGTAGAAGCTGCTGCATGAGTTGACCTGCACAAAATGAATCGGCCATCCGGCCCTGGGCTGGATGGCCGATGGACGCTGGAGCGAGGGCCCCAGCCTCATCCGGATTACGCCTTCTTGGCCCCGAAGAAATGGTTCACCGACATGCGACGGCTGATGTTGGTGTCCTGATCCCATTTCACGACGCGCTCCGCGAAACCCTTCTGCGACTCGGCGATCTCCTTGAACAGTGGATTCTCGGCCGATTTCTTTTCGACGATCGTGCTCCACACCTTGAGCTGCGCTTGCAGCACCGTGTCCGGCGTCTTGTAGAACTTGACCTTGTCCTTGCTCTGCAGCTCGACGTAGTCCTTCGAGTAGCGGTCGATCGCCTTCCAGGACAGGTCGGAGGAGGCTGCTTCCACCGCGTTGTCGATGATGGCCTTCATCTTCGCCGGCAGCGCGTCGAACTTGGTCTTGTTGAAGCTGATCTCGAAGGTTTCGGCGCTCTGGTGGTAGCTCTGCAGCATGCAGACCTTGGACACGTCGGGGAAGCCGAGGATGCGGTCGGACGTCGCGTTGTTGAACTCGGCGCCGTCGAGCAGGCCGCGGTCCAGCGCCGGCTGCTTGCCATAGTGATAGGCGAGCACGCCGTGCCCGCCGTCGAGCGTGCCCTGTGACACGGCATCGAGCAGGCCGAATGCCGGCACGACGGCACCTGCGGGGAGCACCTCGATGACGAGCTCTCCCCCGGTCATGTCGTTGACCTTCTTGGCGAAGTCCTGCGCGTACTCGTGGAAGATGTCCTTGGCCGGCCAGGTGCTCTGCCAGCGCATGCTGATCGGCCCTTGTGCCTTCAACACGCTGGGTGCGGCGACGGTCACCGCTGCCGCCCCGGCCGCCCCGCTCAAGAACTGGCGGCGCCGCCGCCGAACTCCGGCTACAGTCTTCTCATTTGTCATTGTTGCCTCCCTGGAGCATGGGCAGTGTCGCCCAAGTTACACGCTATCCCGACATTGGCTGGCGATGCCATCGGTCGCCAGTTAGACCACCCGCGGTCACAGAGCCGCCTGCATCTCTGCTCGCCTGGCAAATGTGGCAGACCGTCTATTGAGGCAGCTCGACCGTGACCTTGAGGCTCGAGTACCAAGCCGCCAGGTCGGTCACGTCTTCATCGCTCAGACTTGCGGCCACGATCGACATCTGCTCGTTCTGCCGGGCACCAGATTGAAA
>DATDES010000110.1:0-12046 GCA_036522975.1 Burkholderiaceae bacterium
CGCGAAGTGCATGCCGCCGGCAAGATCCGCCAGCTCTTCTTCGAGGTGCGCGAGGACGAGCGCCTGCACGCGGTGTCGCTGCTGCTCGAGCATTATCGCCCTGTGAGCACGCTCGCTTTCTGCAATACCAAGCAGCAGTGCCGCGACCTGGTGCAGGTGCTGCGCGCCCAGGGCTATGCCGCGCTCGAACTGCACGGCGAGCTGGAGCAGCGCGAGCGCGACCAGGTGATGGTGCAGTTTGCCAACCGCAGCTGCAGCGTGCTGGTGGCCACCGACATCGCCGCGCGCGGGCTGGACATCGCACAGCTCGAAGCGGTGATAAACGTCGATGTCACGCCCGACGCCGCGACGCACACGCACCGCGTCGGCCGCACCGGGCGCGTGGATGCCGAAGGCTGGGCCTTCAGCCTGGTCGGCATGGACGAGATGGGGAGCGTCGGCAAGATCGAGCAGATCGGCGGCTTCGCCTCAGTATGGAAGCCGCTCGGCGAGTTGAAGCCGGCCAGCCAGGATCCGCTGCGCCCGCCGATGGCGACGCTGCAGATCCTGGGCGGACGCAAGGAGAAGATCCGCGCGGGCGACGTGCTGGGCGCGCTGACCAAGGACCTGGGCTTTGCCGCCGCACAGATCGGCAAGATCAACGTCAACGACTTCTCGACCTACGTCGCGGTCGAGCGCGGCATTGCGGCCGAGCTGCTGCGCAAGCTCTCCGGCGCCAAGGTCAAGGGGCGCAGCGTGAAGCTGCGGCTGCTGGAGGGCTGACTCATTCGCCGCGCGTGAGAATGCGCCCGGCGCGCGCCAGGACCTGCGGCGCCGCGTCTCCACCGCCGCCGCGGTAGGCGAGCTGGCCGTTGACGAAGACCGCGCTGATGCCCACGCTGGCGCTGACCGGCCGCTCGTAGGTGGCGGTGTCGGCGATCACGGCTGGGTCGAAGACGACAACGTCGGCCATCGCGCCGGGCTTGAGCAGGCCGCGGTCGACGAGGCGGAAGTTGCGTGCGGTCATGCCCGTCATCTTGTGCACGGCCTGCTCGAGCGAGAACAGTTTGCGCTTGCGCCAGTGGTGCGCGAACACGCGCGGGAACGCGCCCCACAGGCGCGGGTGCGGATGGCGGTCGTGCGGCAGGCCGTCGGAGCCGATCATCGTGAACGGGTGGGCGATGACGCGTTCGGCGTCGGCCTCGTCGATCTGGAAGTAGCAGGCGCCGCCGGGCATCAGGCGGCGGCAGGCGGCCTTCTGGTCGATGCCCCATTCGGCGGCCACGTCGGCCAGCATGCGGCCGGTGACCTCGGGATAGGCGTCGCTCCAGGTCAGCATCACGTCGATCACGCCGTCGACCAGGTCTTCGCGCAGCACCGTCGAGCCGGCCAGGTACGGGTAGACGTCCATCGCGATCGGCTGGCGGGCGGCGAGCGACTCGATCAGCGGCAGCGTCTCGCGCGTGCGCCCCCAGTTGGCCGGGCCGGCGCACTTGTGGTGCGAGATCACCAGCGGCAGGCCGGCCTCGAAGGCGCAGTCGCCGGCTTCGTGGATGGCTTCGATGATCTGCGCCATCTCGCTGCGCAGGTGCGTGGTGTAGACGCCGCCGTGGCGCGCGACGACGCGCGCCAGGTCGGTCACCTCCTCAGCCGGCGCCGGGTAGGCTTCTTCGTAGAACAGACCCGACGACAGGCCATGTGCGCCGTCGGCCATGCAGGCCTCGAGCAGCGCGGCCATGTGCGTGCGTTCGTCGGCGCTGGCGGGTCGGGTCAGGTCGGCCATCGCGGCGAAGCGCAGCGTGGTGTGCCCCACCAGCGCGGCCACATTCAGCGACGGCTGTGCCGCCCCCACGGCCTCGCGGTAGGCGCGCATCGTCGGGTAGCGGAACGACGCCGCGCCGAGCAGGCTCAGCGGCGGCCTGGCGACATCGGCGACGTAGGGCGCGAGCGAGATGCCGCAGTTGCCGGTGACCAGCGAGGTGACGCCCTGCGACAGCTTGGGCAGGTAGTCCGGGTCGGCGAGCACGATGGCGTCGTCGTGGGTGTGGGCGTCGATGAAGCCCGGGGCGATGACGCGCTCGCGGCAGTCGACGACATCGAGCTCCTCGACGGCCAGGCCATCGGGCAGGCGCTGGCGCAGGCCAGCGCCGACGCGCGCGATGCGGTCGTCGATCAGCAACACGTCGCCGGGCCATGACGGGCCGCCGCTGCCGTCGACGACGAGGCCACCCTCGAGCAGGATCGGTGCGTGGTTCATTCGCTGGCCTCTCGGTCGGTGTGTGGCTTGCCAGGACTGACACTTTCCCAGCTCTGCAGGGGGTGCGAGCGCACGTCGACGCCGTGCTCCTGCAACGCCGCGCGCACGACCTGCAGGCGTTTCACCGCCGGCTCGCCGCGGCGCTGCGCGACCAGCACAGTCAGGATCTCGATCACGGTCAGGTGCGTCAAGTAGGCGTCGATGCCCACATGCATCACCGCGTCGTCGGGCACGCTGAGCGCCAGCAGGATGTCGGTGCGGTCGGCCAGCAGCGTACCGGGTTGCGTCAGCGACACCACCTTCGCGCCCTGGCGGCGCGAGATGTCGACGGCATCGAGCAGCGACGGCAGGCCGCCGACGTGCGAGATCGCGAGCACCACGCCGTCGGCGCTTTGCGCGGCGGCGGCGACGCGCTGCAGGTGATAGTCGACCCAGGCGTTGGCCGACAGGCCGAGCCGGAACAGGCGGGCCTGCAGGTCCTGCGCCATGAACCACGAGGTGATGCCGGTGGCGAAGACATCGATGTGGCGCGCGCCGGCGAGGGCGCCCACCGCCGCCTCGAGCGCGGCCATGTCGAGCTGACTGCGCACGCCGGCCACCGTGGCTGCGGCGCTGTGCGTGACCTTGGCGACGATGTCGTCGGCGCTGTCGTGGAGGTTGACGCGCCGGTGCAGCGGCGATCCGCCGAGCGCGAGTTCATGCGCGAGCGCGAGCTTGAACTCGCGCAGGCCGGCGAAGCCGAGGTCGCGGCAGGCGCGCATCACCGTGGGCACCGAACTGCGGGCCCGCCGCGCCAGCAGATCGAAGCTCTCGGCAAGCACGCGGTCGGGGTCCTCGAGCACCAGATCGAGGATCGCGCGCCGCGCCGCCGGCGCCTTGTCGCGAACCTCCGCGACCTTCTGCAGCAGACCGTTTCGCATGGGGGCGGGTCAGAAGTGCATGACCACCGCGTCGACCACACGGTAGTCGGCGTCGACCATCGGCATCCAGTGCCACTTGTCGAAGGTGGTGCAGGGATGCGAGATGCCGAGGCCGATGCGTTCGCCGACGACGGGCGCCTCGGCGGCGTCGCTGGCGTCCCAGCGCAGGTGGGCGTGCTGGTCGTTCAGGCCGGTGACCTTCCAGCTCGCCGGCACGCCGTGCGGGCTCAGCGTGCCGCGCGGCGCCCGCGCGAACGGGATCGGCATCTCGATGTCGAACGACAGGTCACGCCGGCCGGCGGCGAGGATCGCGAGGCCGGGTTCAGGGCAGGACTGGACAAGCGTCCAGACCTCGAGCGCGGGGCGCAGGCTCTCACCCTGCGCACAACCGAGGCGCGTTTCGACCGCATTGAGGTAGCGCTTGTAGTTGCCGTGGTCGTGGGTGACGTAGCAGCCCGAGCGCAGGAGCCCGCGCACCGGCCGGCTCAGCGCCGGTGTCAGTCGCGTGGCCACCAGGTCGAAGATCGCCGAACCGCCGGCCGAGAGCAGCACCTCGTCGGTGTCGAACAGGTGCTGCGCATCGCACAGGCGCGCGATCGCGTCGACACGGTCCATCAGCGCCGCGGCGAACGGGGCATCGGCCTCGGTGTTGCCCTTCGCGCCGAGGCCTTCGTAGCACTCGATGCCGACCAGCTTCACCGCCGTGCTCGCATGCAGGCGCGCCGCGAGCGCGGCGGCCTCGTCGTGCGTGCGGCAACCGGTGCGGCCGCCGGGCAGGCCGATCTCGAGCAGCACCTCGAAGGGTGCGCTGCCCGGATGGCGCGCTGCCCAGGCGTCGATCAGCGCCAGCTGCGCCGGCGAATCGACGAGGAACGCGATGCGCAGGCCGGCGTGCGTGCGCAGCAGCTGCTGGATGGCTTCCAGATCGGCATCGCCGACCACCTGGTTGGCGATAAGCGTGCGGCGCGCGCCGGCCGCGACGCCGATCGCGAGCTGGTTCACCGTGGCGAAGGTGAGGCCCCAGGCGCCGGCCTCGAGCTGGCGCGTGAAGAGCTGGGGTGACATCGTTGTCTTGCCGTGCGGCGCGAGGTCGATGCCCCAGCGGCCCACCTGCCGCTGCATCCAGGCCAGGTTGTGGTCGACGGCGTCGCGCTTCAACAGCGCGATCGGCAGCGGCAAGTCCCCGGCCAGCACGTTCCAGCCGGCCCGACCCACTTCGCTGCAGCGCAGCGCGCGGTGGCCGAGCGGAAAGCCCTTGAAGCCGGGGCCGATGAGCGGGTCGAGCAGGTCGGGTGTGGTCATGGCGAGAAGGGCCCCAGGAGGTCCTTGCGGATGCAGGCCGAAAAGCGGCCGGGCGCCACTTCGTCGAGCGGCGGCAGGGTCTGCGCACAGGCCGGGATGGCGTGCGGGCAACGCGTGCGGAAGACGCAGCCGGACGGCGGGTTCATCGGGCTCGGGATGTCGCCCTGGAGCGGCACGGCCACGCTCTCGATCGTCGGGTCGGGCTTCGGGCTGGCGGCCAGCAGCGCCTGCGTGTACGGGTGCAGCGGGCGCTCGAACAGGGCGGCAGTGGGCGCGACCTCCATCACGTGGCCGAGGTAGAGCACGACGACGCGGTCGCAAAGGTATTCGACCACGTCGAGGTCGTGCGAGATGAAGAGCATCGTCAGCGACAGGCGCTCGCGCAGGTCGGCCAGGAGGTTGATCACCTGCGACTGGATCGAGACGTCGAGCGCCGACAGCGGCTCGTCGGCGACGATGAACTCGGGCTCGACCGCCAGCGCACGCGCGACGCCGATGCGCTGGCGCTGGCCGCCGGAGAACTCGTGTGGGTAGCGGCTGGCGTGTTCGGGCCGCAGGCCGACCGTGTCGAGCAGTTCGGCAATGCGCTTGTCTTGCGCGCCCTTGCCCTGGTGCAGGCCGTGCGTGGACAGCGCCTCGCCGAGGATCGCGCCGACGCGCATCTTCGGGTTGAGGCTCGCGTACGGATCCTGGAAGATGATCTGCAGTTTGCTGCGCAGCTTGCGCATGCGCTCGGTCGAGAGCAGGCCGATGTCCTCGCCGCGGTGCAGCACCTGACCGGCGGTGCAATCCAGGAGGCGCAGCACGGTGCGGCCGATGGTGCTCTTGCCCGAACCCGACTCGCCGACGAGGCCGAGCGTCTCGCCACGACGGATCGCGAACGATACGCCATCGACCGCGCGCACCGGCTTGTCCTTGCTGCCGAAGTAGCGCTTGAGGCCGCGCACTTCGATCAGCGGCACCTCGGTGGTGGAGGCGGCGGCCTCTTGCATGCTCAGGCCGCCTTCGTCACGGCCGCGGCGGCCAGCACGTGGATGCAGCGTGCCTGCCGCTCGTCGCCGGTGTCGACGAGCGGCGGCATCGCTTGCGTGCAGCGCGCCTCGGCCTGATCGCAGCGCGGCTCGAAGGCGCAGCCGGGGGGCGGCGCCAGGGGGCTCGACACCTGGCCGCGGATCGCGAACAGGCGCCGCGGCCGCGGCTGTCCGGCCGCGTGGGCCTTGCCAGGCAGGCAAGCGAGCAAGCCCTGCGTGTACGGATGGCGCGGCGCCGCGAACAGCGGCCGGACGGGAGCCGCCTCGACGATGCGGCCGGCGTACATCACCGCGACGTCGTCGGCATGGTGGGCGACGACGCCGAGGTTGTGCGTGATGAACAGGATGCTCATGCCGGTCTCGGCCTGCAGGCGGCGCATCAGCGCCAGGATCTGCGCCTGGATCGTGACGTCCAGGGCGGTGGTCGGTTCGTCGGCGATCAGCAGGGTCGGATTGCAGGCCATCGCCAGCGCGATCATCACGCGCTGGCGCATGCCGCCGGAAAGCTGGTGCGGGTACTCGTCGAGGCGCTGCGCGGCGGCGGGGATTTCCACCAGCTCGAGCATGCGCAGCGCCTCGGCGCGGGCGGCGGCGCGGTCGAGCCGCTTGTGCAGGCGCAGCGATTCGGCGATCTGCTCGCCGACGCTGAACACCGGGTTCAGGCTCGTCATCGGCTCCTGGAAGATCATCGCCACCTCGTTGCCGCGCAGCGCCCGCATGCGCGGCTCGGAAAGCGAGAGCAGGTCGAGCGTGGCTCCGGCGCGGTCGACGAACAAGGCCTTGCCGCTGACCCGCGTGGCCGCCGTGCGCGGCAACAGGCGCATCAGCGTCAGGCTGGTGACCGACTTGCCCGAGCCCGACTCGCCGACGATGGCGGTGGTATTGCCGGCGCGGATCGCAAAGCTGACGTCGGCGACGGCGTCGATCCGGCCTTCATCAGTGTCGAAGGAAGTGCTGAGGTGGTGGACCTCGAGGCGGTTCACATCGATTTCCGCAGGCGCGGGTCCAGCAGGTCGCGAATGCCGTCGCCCAGCAGCTGCAACGACAACGCAGTGACGATGATCGCCAGCCCCGGGAACAGCACGATCCACAGCGCCTGGTGCGCGTATTGCTGGCTGCCGGCGACCATCGTGCCCCAGGTCGGAATCTCCGGCGGCACGCCCACGCCGAGGAAGGACAGCGCGGCCTCGGCCAGGATGGCGTACGCGAAGATGAACGAGGCCTGGACCAGGATCGGCGACATCAGGTTGGGCAGCACGTGGCGCCACAGGATGCGCACGGTCGACACGCCGACGGCGCGTGCCGCTTCGACGAACAGCAGCTCGCGCACGACGAGGGTCGAGGCCCGCACCACGCGCGCCACGCGCGGCGCGTAGACCAACACCAGTGCGAACACGACGTTCAGCATCGACGGCCCTAGGATGCCCACCAGCGCAATGGCCAGCAGGATGTCGGGGAAGGACATCATCGCGTCCACCACCCGCATCACGGGCGCGTCGAGGCGGCGGAAGAAGCCCGCCACAAGGCCGAGCAGCGTGCCGGCGAGCACCGACCCGAGCGCGGTCAGCAGCGCGATCGTCAGCGAGTAGCGGCCGCCGAAAGCGATGCGCGCAAACAGGTCGCGCCCCAGTTCGTCGGTCCCCAGCAGGTGGAGCGCCGAAGGCTCGTGCAGGCGCTCGCTGACCGCGGTCTCGTTCGGGTCGAAGCCGCTCAACGGTCCGGCCAGCAGCGATACCGCGACCACGCAGGCCAGAGCGATCGCGGCGCCGAGCACAATCCGGCGCCGGAACAGCTTGCGCAGCACGAGCGGCACGCCAAGCGGACGCCGCGGAACCGGCTTCTCCGGGCCGCTGACGGCGCCCACCTGGGGGGGATGCGACCGCTGGTCGTTTCGGGGGGCGGTCACTTCAGTACTTCACCCGTGGATCGACCACCGTGTACAGGAGGTCGATGGCGAAGTTGATGACCACGTAGATCACCGCCACCACCAGCAGCGCGCCCTGGATCACCGGGTAGTCCCGCCGGATCACCGCACTGACCACCAGGTTGCCGACGCCAGGTAGGCCGAACACCGTTTCGGTGACCACCGCGCCGCCGATCATCAGCGCCACGGTCAGTCCGAGGACCGTGACGATGGGCACCAGCGCATTGCGCAGCGCGTGCTTGAGCACCACCATGCTTTCCGCAAGGCCCTTGGCGCGCGCCGTGCGCACGTAATCCTCACCCAGCACGTCGAGCATTGATGCGCGGGTGAAGCGGATGATCAGGGCCGAATTGAGCACGCCGAGCACCGTGGCCGGCAGCACCAGGCAGTGGATGCGCGCTGCGAGCGAGGCGCCCGGCCCTCCGTAACCCGACACCGGGAACCAGCCCAGCGAGACGGCGAAGATCTGCATCAGCACGAGGCCGAACCAGAAGCTGGGCACGCTGGCGCCGAGCATCGCGAAGCCGGTAAAGGCCTGGTCGACTGCCTTGCCGCGGTACACGGCCGAGACGATGCCGCAGGGCAGGCCGATCAGTGCGGCGATTGCGATGGCCATCAGCGACAGCAGGGCGGTCGGCTCGGCCCGCTCCCACAGCGCCTGCGTCACCGGCCGCTGCAGAAAAATGGACTCGCCGAGGTTGCCATGCGCCAGCTCGCGAATCCACAGGCCGAACTGCACAGGCAACGGCTTGTCCAGGCCGTAGACCTTCTGCACGCGGGCGATGTCCTCGGCCGTGGCCTGGTCGCCCAGCAGCACTGCGATCGGGTCCCCCGAGGCGGCGCGGGTGAGGATGAACACCAGCACCGCCACGATGGCCATGACCACCAGCATGCCGCCCAGGCGGGCCAGCAGGTAACGCGTCATCCGCCCAGGACTCTTCGCTCAGTTCTTCAGGCTGGTGTTCCAGAAGAACGGGTAGGTGAAGGGCGTGTAGCCCTGCAGCGCCGGCGAGCGTGCCGACAGGCTCGCGAACTTGCCGACCTGGATGTAGGGCACCTCGTCGTATACCACCTGCTGCACCTTGGCCCAGAGCGGACCGCGCTTGGCTGGGTTGGGTTCCTGATTCAGCGCGGCGAGTGCGGCGGTCTTGGCCGGCGAACTCCACCAGCCAGGTGCACCGTCGCCGAGTTGTGGCGGCGACAGCATCGGCTCCGGGAACAGGCCCGAGTGCGTGATGTAGATGTCCCACAGCTTCGGATCGGCGCGGCGCTGCAGCAGCGTGGCCCACTCGACCACGTTCAGCTCGGCCTTGAAGCCGGCGCGCTTGAGCTGCTCAGCCATGATCAGCGCCATGTTGTAGTGGAAGTCGTATTGCCGGCTGGTGAGGATGCGCACGGGCTCGCCCTTGTAGCCGGCCTGCTCGGCCTGGCCCTTCGACTTCTTGGCGTCGCGCTCGTTGTAGGCGCCGGTGCCGGCGTCGGAATAGAAGGGCGTGCCCTTCGGGAAGTGGTTGCCCTCGACGATGAAGAAGCGCGTGTCGCCGAAGCCGGCCGCGAGCATCTCGCCTTGACCCAGCGCCGTCTGCACCGCCTTGCGCACCGGTTGCTGCGCCAGTGTTCCCTCCTTGGTGTTGAACACGAGGTAGGGAAAGCCGAAAGACGGCGTCAGCATCGGCACAGTCTTGCCGCCCGATTTCTCCAGGCGACTCAGGGCCTCGGTGGGTAGCAGGTCGGCGTAGTCGTACTGGCCGGCGAGCGAGCCTTCGACGCGGGTGTTGGCGTTGGGCACCGGCACGAAGCGCAGTTCCTCGACGGTGGCAACACGCTTGCCGCCGTATCCGCTGGCAGGCTCCTTGCGCGCCGAATAGCCGTCGAAGCGGGTCAGCAGAACGTACTGGTCGGGCTTGCGCTCCTTGAACTTGTAGGGCCCCGTACCGACATATTCGCGCAGAGGCTGGGCCAGCGACTCCTTGGCCATGATGGCGGCCATGCCCGACGCCATCGCCAGCTGCGAGAGCAGCGGCGCGTAGGCGTTCTTCAGGCTGATCTCGACGTTCAGCGGATCCTTGGCCGTGATGTCGGCCACCTGAGCAGCCACCGACTTGCCGCGCGGCGAGACTTCCATCCAGCGCTTCAGGCTGGCTACCACGTCGTCGGCGTTCAGGTCGCGCCCGCTGTGCAGCTTGACGCCCTTGCGCAGGGTGATGGCGTAGCTCTTGCCGTCGGCAGAGATCTTCGGCATCGACTCGGCCAGCAGCGGCACCAGCGCGGCCTTGGCATCGAAGGTGAACAGCGGCTCGTAGACGTGCTGCATGATGATGCAGACCAGGTCGGCCGGGGTGGACTGGATGTCCAGCGTGGGCGGCTCGGCCACCATCGCCAGCGTCAGGTGGTTGCGCGCCTGTGCCAGCACTGGCTGCGACCCGCCTAGCAGGAGCGCGGCAAGACCGATCACCGCGGGGCGCAACACGAAGGAACGGCGGGAAAGTGGGGCGGCACGTCGCATCTGGATCTCCGGCGAGTTGAAAGTAATTTTCACGGCATCGTCACTATGGTCGATACATTGCGGCCAGCAATCAGGGTTTGTGCCGATCCGGGCGCGACAGTCTGAAATACACTTTCAGAAGTTCGCCGCCCCGGACCTCACCACAGAACGCCCATGCCCCTCGAATACCTCGGTACGCCACCCTTGGCCTCGGATCGTCAGGCCCGCCCTTTTTCGCCCGCCGTGCGAGCGGGCGACTTCATCTACGTCTCGGGTCAGGTGCCGGCCAATGCCGAAGGCGAGATCGTCGCCGGCGGCATCGAGGTGCAGACGCGGCAGGTGATGGACAACCTGCAGCGCGTGCTCGCGCTGGCCGGCGCAACTTTCGACGACGTGTGCAAGAGCACCTGCTGGTTGCAGGACGCGCGCGACTTCGGCGCCTTCAACCGCATCTACATGAGCTACTTCCCGAATGGCCGCCCGGCGCGCTCGACGACAGAGGCGCGGCTGATGGTCGATGCGAAGGTCGAGATCGACATGGTCGCCTACAAGCCGAAGTCCTGATCGGCACCCGCTTGCTCCTGCATGCCGCTGCCGGCGCGAACGGTCGCGCGCGTGCCATCAACGAGGTTTGAGGATTGACAGGACCGAAATCGGTGATTCACTAGCCGAGCCAGCGTCTGCTGGACAAACCCCAAAAACCGGAGGTGCCCTCATGAAGTCAATTCGTGCGGCGTCGATCGCTCTGTGCAGCATCGGCGCGCTGGTCCTGGCAGGGAGTGCGGTCGCACAAGCCCCGATACTGGTGCTGAGCGGGCTCGATAACCCGCGCGGCCTCGCCTTCGCTCCGGATGGCGCTTTGCACGTCGCCGAAGCGGGCCGCGGCGGCAACGGCCCTTGTGCCCTCAACGGGGCTGGCGAGTTGCGCTGCTTCGGCACGACCGGCGCCATCACCCGCCTGTGGAAGGGACAGCAGTCGCGCGTGGTCGAAGGACTGGACTCTCACGCGCTACCCGACGGGTCTTCGGCACTGGGGCCGAACGACATCTCGTTCCAGGGCACTGGCGGCGCCTACATCACGATGGGCCTGGGCGGCGGCCCCGCGTTTGCCGATTTCTACAAGAGCGAGTCCTTGGGCACGCTGATTCGCATGGCGGCGAGCGGCAAGTGGCAAGTCGTCGCCGACGTTACGGCCTACGAGTTCGCCAGCAATCCCGCCGGCGGCCCCGTCGATTCGAACCCGTTCGGAGTGCTCGCCGAGTCAGGTGATCGCCTGGTCGTCGACGCCGGCGCGAACGCCTTGTTCAAGGTCGCCGCCACCGGTACGGTCGAGACTTTGGCCATCTTTCCGCCGCTGCCCAATCCCACGCCGGTCGGGCCACGCATGGTCGATGCCGTCCCGACCGCCGTGGCGCGCGGCCCCGATGGCGCCATCCTGGTCGGCCAGCTGACGGGCTTTCCGTTCGTGCCGGGCCTGGCGAACATCTACCGGGTAATTCCTGGGCAGGCTCCTGTGGTCCATTGCAGCGGGTTCAAGGCCATCATGGACCTCGCATTCGGGCCTGACGGGAGCCTATATGTCGTCGAAAACGCGACCGGTGGCGTCCCCCCGTTCGGACTTTTCTTCCTTCCCAACACGGGCCAGTTGTCCCGCGTCGGTCCGAACTGCGAGCGCACCCCCTTGCTGGTCGGCCTTGACCGTCCGACCGCAGTTGCGGTGGACACCGACGGGGTAATCTATGTCACTAACCACGGTGTCACGGCCGGGGCCGGCGAAGTGCTGATGATCGCGCCCTGACATGAGCCTGATCGAACTCCGCGCACCCGCTCAGGGCGGAGGCGTGCTTCGACGCGCTGCCGACCGCGCGCGCGATTACTCATGCGGCCACGCTGAAACTGGAACGCCTTATGCATGCGGCAGCGCAACAAACTCTTGCGCGAGGCCTGCCCATGCTGGACAAGACGAGCACCCGCTTTTCACACATCAAACCCGCCGACACCCCCTGGCGCAGCGACGGGTTGCGCGACTTCTTCCTGTACAAGGACCTGGGCGTCCAGGACGCGACCGCCGGGAAGGTGATCGCGCACCTTGTGAAGGCCAATATGGCCCCGGAACAGGGCACCGGCTGGCACCGGCATGAGGCGGAC
>DATDES010000111.1:0-4372 GCA_036522975.1 Burkholderiaceae bacterium
CGCGTCACCGACCCGGCGAACCTGCGCGACGCGCTGGTCCGGGCCAAGCAGATCGCGCACGAGCAGCGCGTGCCGGTGGTCGTGGAGGTGATCCTGGAAAAGGTGACCAACATCGCGATGGGCACCGAGATCGACAAAGTCAACGAGTTCGAGGACATCGACTGCCGCCATCCCGAGGGTCGCCAAGGCCTCGAGTTGGCCGGCCTGCTGGAGTGAGTGTCATGCCCCAATTCGCCGCCAACCTGACGATGCTCTTCACCGAGGTGCCTTTCCTCGACCGCTTCGAGCGCGCGGCCAGGGCCGGCTTCACGGCCGTCGAGTTCCTGTTCCCGTATGCGTTCGCTGCGGCCGAGATCAAGCAGCGCCTCGACGCGCACGGCCTGAAACTGGTGCTGCACAACCTGCCCGCCGGCGACTGGGATGCCGGCGAGCGCGGCATCGCCTGTCTGCCCGATCGCATCGACGAGTTCCGCGACGGCGTGGGGCGTGCGATCGTCTACGCCAAGACCCTGGGCGTGGGCCAGCTCAATTGCCTGGCCGGCAAGGCACCGGCCGGTACCAGCGACGCCGTGCTGCGCAAGACCTTGGTCGAGAACCTGAAATACGCCGCGGCCGAGCTGAAGGCGGCGGGCCTGAAGCTGCTGATCGAACCGATCAACACCTACGACATCCCTGGCTTCTACCTCAACCGCACGGCGCAGGCCTTGTCGATCCTGGACGAAGTCGGTGCAAGCAATGCCTTCGTGCAGTACGACATCTACCACGCACAACGCATGGAAGGGGAGCTCGCCGCGACCCTGAGCAAGCACCTGGCGCGCATCGGCCATGTCCAGCTGGCCGACAACCCGGGCCGCAATGAGCCTGGCACGGGTGAGATCAACTACGCCTTCCTCTTCGCGCACTTGGATCGCATCGGCTACGCCGGCTGGGTCGGCTGCGAATACAAGCCCGCCACCACAACCGAGGCCGGGCTGGGCTGGCGCCAGCGGCTCGCCCAGTAGGCCGTGGTCCGGCCGCGCCGGCGTCGCTGGCGCGGCCTTAGCATTGGCTGATGAAATGGATCCTGGCAGCGCTCGGCCTGGCGCTCACCGCACCGGCCCAGGCACTCGATCTGCAAGGGCATCGCGGCGCGCGTGGGCTGGCCCCCGAGAACACGCTGCAGGGCTTCGCACGCGCGCTCGGCCTCGGCGTCAGCACCCTGGAACTCGACATCGCGATCACGCAGGATGGCGTGCTCGTGGTCTCGCACGACCCTGCCCTCAATCCAGACATCACGCGCAGCGCCGACGGACGCTTTCTCGACGCGCGCGGGCCGTTGATCCGTGACCTGAGCTTCGAGCAGCTGAAGCGCTACGACGTGGGCCGGCTCAAGCCCGGCACCCACTACGCCACGCAACATCCGCAACAGCAGCCGACGGACGGCGCGCGCATCCCGCGCCTGGGCGATCTGTTCGCGCTGGTGAAGAAGTCGGGCACCGCCAGCGTGCGCTTCGCCATCGAAACCAAGGTCACGCCGGGCGCGCCGAACGACACGCTCGCGCCTGAGGCTTTCGCGCGCGCGGTGATTGCTGCGATCCGCAGTGCCGGGATGGAGCAGCGCTCGGCCATTTTGTCCTTCGACTGGCGCACGCTCGCCGTCGTGCAGAAGGAGGCGCCAGAGATCGACACGGTCTACATCAGCGCACAACAGTCCTGGCTCGACAACATCGGTGCCGGCAATCCGGAGGGATCGGCCTGGACGGCAGGCATCCAGCACAAGGACCACGGATCGGTTCCCAAGATGATCCAGGCCGCCGGTGGGCGCGTCTGGTCGAGCTTCTTCGGTGACCTCGACGCAGCCCAGGTGCAGGAGGCACATGCGCTCGGCATCCAGGTGCTGGCCTGGACCGTCAACGACCCGCGCCAGATGGTACGCATGATGGATCTGGGCGTCGACGGCATCGTCACCGACCGGCCCGACCTGCTGCGCGAAGAGATGAAACGCCGCGGACTGCCGCTACCACCGCCCACATCGGTGGCGCCGTAGAGGTTTGTCCGAGCGTTCCCAGGGTCATCGGGCAAGGCCTCACTCGCGAAGAGACTAGAGTCGGCGCCACCGCGATGGAAAGCCCATGCCGTCTACCCGAACATTGAAGTCGATCAGCGCCCGGTCTGCCGACCTGTCCCTGGCCGTCCCGCTGGTCGTGAGCCACCGCCTAACGCGCATGGCGCTGGCTGGATCGACCCCGTCGGCGCGCGACCGCAAGGAATTCCAGCGTATGGTCGCCGAGAAGAATGCGGCCTTTGCCGAGTCCTGGCACGCGATGGCCCTGCAGGCCGCGCGCGCCAACCAGGCGCTGGCGATGTCGATGGCGCACTCGTTCTGGAGCGCCACGCTGTGGGGCAAACGCCCATCGGGGCATGCCGTCGCGACGCAGATGCAAAACGCGGCACTCGGCGTGCTTGGCAAAGGTCTGGCACCGGTGCATCGCAAGGCCGTCGCCAATGCCAAGCGGCTGGCGAAGACGAAGTTGAGCAAGTAGAGGCAGACGCCGACCATCCGACCGTGGATGGAGCGGGTAGCGGACCACGCGAGACCGCTCGCGCTGTCCACTATCGCCTCAGGGATCGATTCAGCGCCAGCGATAGGGCGTCATCGACACCAGTTCGAGTTCGTAGCCGCTGACGCCCATGCCCGAGTCTCGACGCTGTGTGCGCATCGTTCCGCTCACCCAGACGGCCTCCATCGGGTTGAGGCCCGCGACGGGTTTGGCGGAGCGCACGTGGACGATCTGGTTGGCCGGCGGCGGCGGGGTGTGGATGCAAGCGCCGAAGTAGGGCACGAGCAGGAACTCCTTGAGGCCTTCCTTGGTCTGTTCGAGCGCCACGACATAGCCCGGCATCTTGACCGTCGCGCCGTCCAGTGCGCCCACCGTCGGTGCCTTGTCGAGCACCTCGCGCAAGTCGCGCAGGTACTGCTGGGCCCGAGGGTCGCTGTCGTCGAGCGACTCGTCGGGCTTGCCCAGTCCTTGGCGCGGGTTCCAGTCCTTCGGCATCAGCATCGGCCAGGTGAGTTCGCGAAAGACCGTGGCCTTGTCGTCGGCGGCGACGGCGCCGAGCGCCAGGCTGGCCGCCACGCAGCCGATCATCGTTTCGAGAGCAGTCCTTCGATCCATGTTCAGATCCTCGGTGTCAGGCCATCCATCAGCGAGAGCCGGTAGGCGCGCCATCCCGGCACCAGGCTGGCGAGCAGGCCGCAGGCCAGCACGCCGCCCATCATCCACCATTGCGCCGAGTCGGGCATCGACAAGCTGAGGGTCACGCCGAGAACGGCTTGCGCCCACGACGCCGCCCCGGCCACGGCCAGCCAGTGCAGCAGGGCCCCCAGCGTCAACCCGGCCACTGTGATGACCAGTCCCTCGGCGGCCAACAAGACGAACACACTGCGCGGCCCTGCCCCCAGCGCGCGCAGGATCGCGAGCTCGCGTCGGCGCTGCTCCAGGCCCGCCAGCACAGCGGCGATCAGGCCGGCGAAGCTGACGGCACAAACCAACCAGATCATCCCCTGCAAGACGCGCTCACCGGCACCGACCAGGGTCCACAACTCATCGAGCGCGACGCCCGGCAACACCGCCTGCAGGGGCTCGTCGCGGTAGGCATTCACCTGGCGCTGCACCGTGAACACGGCTGCGCGCTGCTTCAGGCCGATCAGCACAGCCGTCACGGCCTTCGGCGTCAGATCCATCGCCGTGGCCTCGGCGGCCGAGGTGGTCCGGCCGGGCAGGCGCATGCCCATCGACCAGTCCACATGCACGGCCTCGAGGCCCTGCAGGCCGACGTGAACGCTGCGGTCGACGGGCGTGCCGGTTCGCGCCAGCACGCCCACCACCGTGAAGGGCTTGTCGTCGTGGTCGTGTTCGTCGAGCTGGCCGTCGCCGTGGCTCAATGCGATCCGATCGCCGACGCGTTGGCCCAGGCGCGCGGCCACCTCAGCCCCCAGCACGGCCTCGAAGACCGTCGCGAACGGCCTGCCGTCGGCGAAAGCGAGCGCCTGCCGGTCGCCATGGCGGAAGTGCTCGAAGTACCCGGCCGTCGTCCCCACGACCGAGAACCCGCGATAACTGTCGCCGACCGACAGGGGCACGGCCCAGGCCACGGCGTCGAGTGCCGAGATTGCGCGCACGCTGCTCCAGCGCAGGGACTGGGTTGGCGAACCCATGCGGAACACCGCGTAGAGCAGGAGTTGCAGCGGCCCGGTGCGCGGTCCGACGATCAGGTCGGTGCCGGACACCGATTGGACGAAGGTGTCGCGCACGTCGACGCGCAGGCGCTCGAGCCCCAGCAGAAGGAAGCTGGACAGGGCAATCGAGGCGACCAGCAGGGACAGGGCAAA
>DATDES010000112.1:0-6746 GCA_036522975.1 Burkholderiaceae bacterium
CACTACAGCTATTCGGTGGTGCGCGGCTGCGACCGCATTGTGCCGGTCGATGTCTATGTGCCAGGCTGCCCGCCGACCGCCGAAGCACTGCTCTACGGCATCTTGCAATTGCAGGCCAAGATCCGGCGCGAGAACACGATCGCTCGATGACTCAGAAACTCGACGCCCTGCAAGCGGCGCTGGAGACAGCGCTCGGCCCCAAGATCGCGGCCCTGACGCGAGATCACGGTGAAATCACGGTCACCGTCCGCGCCGCCGACTACCTTGGCGCGGCTCAGAGCCTGCGCGACGAGCCGACGCTGGCCTTCGAGCAGCTGATGGATCTCGCCGGCCTGGACCTCAGCAGCTGGAAGGACGAGCCGCACGACGGCCCGCGCTTCGTCGTTGTGTCGCACCTGTTGTCGATCGGCAAGAACTGGCGTGTCCGCCTCAAGGTGATCTGCCCTGACGACGACATGCCGCTGGTGGCGTCGCTCAACGAAGTCTGGAGCGCCGCGAACTGGTACGAGCGCGAAGCCTTCGACCTGTACGGCATCCTGTTCGAGGGCCATCTCGATCTACGCCGCATCCTCACCGACTACGGCTTCATCGGCCATCCGATGCGCAAGGACTTCCCGGTTTCGGGCCACGTCGAGATGCGCTACGACGCAGAGCAGAAGCGCGTGATCTACCAGCCGGTGACGATCGAGCCGCGCGAAGTCACGCCGCGCATCGTGCGCGAAGACAACTACGGCGGGCTGCAATAGTCATGGCCGAGATCAAGAACTACACCTTGAACTTCGGCCCGCAGCACCCGGCCGCGCACGGTGTGCTGCGCCTGGTGCTCGAACTCGACGGCGAAGTGATTCAGCGCGCCGATCCGCACATCGGCCTGCTGCACCGCGCCACCGAGAAGCTGGCCGAGAGCAAGACGTATATCCAGTCGCTGCCCTACATGGACCGCCTCGACTACGTCTCGATGATGGCCAACGAGCACGCCTACTGTCTGGCGATCGAGAAGCTGATGGGCATCGAGGTGCCCGAGCGCGCGCAGTACATCCGCGTCATGTTCGCCGAGATCACGCGGCTACTGAACCACCTGCTCTGGCTCGGCGCGCACGGCATCGACTGCGGCGCGATGAACATCCTGATCTACGCCTTCCGCGAGCGCGAGGACCTGTTCGACCTGTACGAAGCGGTGTCGGGTGCGCGCATGCATGCGGCCTACTTTCGCCCCGGCGGGGTGTACCGCGACCTGCCGGACACGATGCCGCAGTACAAGGTCAGCCGGATCAAGAACCAAAAGGCGATCGATGCGTTGAACGCCAATCGCCAGGGATCGATGCTCGACTTTGTCGACGATTTCTGCGCCCGCTTCCCGGCCAATGTCGACGACTACGAGACCTTGCTCACCGACAACCGGATCTGGAAACAGCGCACGGTCGGCATCGGCGTGGTCAGCCCCGAGCGGGCGCTGAACCTGGGGTTCTCGGGCCCGATGCTTCGCGGCTCGGGCATCGAATGGGACCTGCGCAAGAAGCAGCCCTACGATGTGTACGACCGCATGGATTTCGACATCCCGGTCGGCACCAACGGCGATACCTACGACCGCTACCTGGTACGCATGGAAGAGCTGCGCCAGAGCAACCGCATCATCCAGCAGTGCTCGAAGTGGCTGCGCGCGAATCCAGGCCCGGTCATCACCGACAACCACAAGGTCGCCGCACCATCGCGGGTGTCGATGAAGACCAACATGGAAGAGCTTATCCACCACTTCAAGCTCTTCACCGAAGGCATGCACGTGCCCGAGGGTGAGGCTTATGCGGCGGTCGAGCACCCGAAGGGCGAGTTCGGCATCTATCTCGTCAGCGACGGTGCGAACAAGCCGTACCGGTTGAAGATCCGCGCGCCGGGCTTCCCGCATCTGGCGGCGCTGGACGAGATGGCGCGCGGCCACATGATCGCCGACGCCGTCGCCATCATCGGGACCATGGACATCGTGTTCGGCGAGATTGATCGATGACATTCTCTGAATCCACCGTGGCTCGCTTCGCCAAGGAAGTCGCCAAGTACCCGACCGACCAGAAGGCGTCGGCCGTGATGGCCTGCCTGGCCATCGTGCAACAGGAGCAGGGCTTCGTGTCGCGCGAGAGCGAGGAGGGCGTGGCCGCCTACCTCGGCATGCCGCCCATCGCAGTGCACGAGGTCACGACCTTCTACAACATGTACAACCAGCAGCCGACCGGGCAGTTCAAGCTCAACGTCTGCACCAACCTACCCTGCGCCTTGCGCGATGGCGACAAGGCCCTCGCCCACCTGTGCAGCAAGTTCGACATCGAGCCCTACGGCACCAGCGCCGACGGCCTGTTCACGGTCCAGCCGAGCGAGTGCCTGGGTGCCTGCGCCGATGCGCCGGTGATGCTGTTCAATGATCGCCAGATGCTGAGCTTCATGAACAACGAGCGTCTCGACGATCTGGTGAATGCGCTGAAGGCGGACGCCAAATGACGCTCGACCTGTCGCGCTTCCAGGCCCAGGGTCACGAGACCTGCTTTCACGGCCGCCACATCCAGCCGCAGATCTATGCCGGCCTCGACGGCAAGAACTGGCGCTTGAAGGACTACCTGGCGCGCGGCGGCTACCAGGGGCTGAAGAAGATCCTGGGCCAGGACGGCGGCGCTGGCATGACACCCGACCAGGTGATTGCCGAAGTCAAGGCCAGCGCCTTGCGCGGCCGCGGCGGCGCGGGTTTCCCGACCGGCCTGAAGTGGAGCTTCATGCCGCGCATGTTCCCGGGCCCGAAGTACCTGGTGTGCAATTCCGACGAAGGCGAGCCCGGCACCTGCAAGGACCGTGATCTGCTGGCTTACAACCCGCACATGGTCATCGAAGGCATGGCCGTTGCAGCGTACGCGATGGGCGTGAAGGTCGGCTACAACTACATCCACGGGGAGATCTTCGAGATCTACGACCGCTTCGAAGAGGCGCTGGACGAGGCCCGCGCCGCCGGCTTCCTTGGCGACAAGCTGTTCGGCAGCGACTTCAGCTTCCAGTTGCACGCCTTCCACGGTTTCGGTGCCTACATCTGTGGCGAAGAGACGGCGCTGCTGGAGTCGCTCGAAGGCAAGAAGGGGCAGCCGCGCTTCAAGCCGCCGTTTCCGGCCAGCTTCGGCCTGTATGGCAAGCCGACGACGATCAACAACACCGAGACCTTCGCCGCGGTGCCGTGGATCATCAACAACGGGGGCGACAAGTACCTCGAGATCGGCAAGCCCAACAACGGCGGCACCAAGATCTTCTCGGTCGTCGGTGATGTCGAACAACCCGGCAACTTCGAGATTCCGCTGGGCACGCCGTTCTCGAAGCTGCTCGAACTCGCCGGCGGCGTAGCGGGCGGGCGCAAGTTGAAGGCCGTGATTCCGGGTGGCTCGTCGGCACCGGTGCTTCCCGCCGCGATGATGATGGACATCACGATGGACTACGACGCCATCGCCAAGGCCGGCTCGATGCTCGGCTCGGGTGCGGTGATCGTGATGGACGAGCGCCGCTGCATGGTCAAGAGCCTGCTGCGCCTGTCCTACTTCTACCAGCACGAGAGCTGTGGCCAGTGCACGCCTTGCCGCGAAGGCACCGGCTGGCTCTGGCGTGTGGTCGACCGTATCGAGCACGGCAAGGGCCGAATGGAAGACATCGACCTCTTGAACTCGGTCTCGGAAAACATCATGGGCCGCACGATCTGCGCGCTCGGCGACGCCGCGGCGCTGCCGGTGCGCGGGATGATCAAGCACTTCCGCGACGAGTTCGTGCACCACATCGAGCACAAGACCTGCCTGGTTCCCCAGGCGGTGCAAGCGTCATGATCGAAATCGAACTCGACGGCAAGAAGGTCAGCGTGGCCGAGGGCGGCATGATCATGCACGCGGCCGACGCGGCGGGCACCTACATCCCGCACTTCTGTTATCACAAGAAGCTCACGATCGCGGCCAACTGCCGCATGTGCCTGGTCGAGGTCGAGAAGGCGCCCAAGCCGATGCCGGCCTGCGCCACACCGGCCACCAACGGCATGGTCGTTCGCACCAAGAGCGAGAAGGCGCTGAAGGCGCAGCAGTCGGTGATGGAGTTCCTGCTCATCAATCACCCGCTCGACTGCCCCATTTGCGATCAGGGCGGCGAGTGCCAGTTGCAGGATCTGGCGGTCGGTTATGGCGGATCGTCGTCGCGTTATGCCGAAGAGAAGCGCGTCGTGTTTCACAAGGACGTCGGCCCGTTGATCTCGATGGAGGAGATGACGCGCTGCATCCACTGCACCCGCTGCGTGCGCTTCGGCCAGGAGGTCGCCGGCGTGATGGAGCTGGGCATGATCCACCGCGGCGAGCACAGCGAGATCACGACGATGCTCGGCGACACGATCGACTCCGAGCTGTCGGGCAACATGATCGACATCTGCCCGGTCGGTGCGCTGACCAGCAAGCCCTTCCGCTACAGCGCGCGCACCTGGGAGTTGTCGCGCCGCAAGAGCGTCAGCCCGCATGACAGCACCGGCACGAACCTGATCGTGCAGGTCAAGGCGAACCAGGTCATGCGCGTTGTGCCGCTCGAGAATGAAGCCGTCAACGAATGCTGGATCGCCGACCGTGACCGGTTCTCGTACGAGGCGCTGAACGGCGAGCAGCGATTGACCCACCCGATGATCAAGCAGGGCGGGGCCTGGCAGGCGGTCGATTGGGACGCCGCACTGGCCTATGTGGCGGACGGCCTGAAGCGCATCAAGGACGAATTCGGCGCAGCGTCGATCGGTGCGCTGGGCTCCGCCAGCGCCACCGTCGAAGAGCTGCACTTGCTGGCCAAGCTGGTCCGGGGGCTGGGCAGCGAGAACATCGACCACCGTACGCGCCATGCCGACTTCGGCAACCGGGCGGGCAGCGGAAGCGCGCGCTGGCTCGGCACGAACATCGCATCGCTCGCAACGCTGCAGCGCGCCTTGGTGATCGGCTCGTTCCTCCGCAAGGACCATCCATTGATGGCGCAAAGACTGCGACAGGCAACGCGGCGTGGCGCGCAGGTGCACAGCCTGCAGGCGGTGCATGACGACTGGGCCATGCCGCTGGCTTCGACCCTCACCGCCGCGCCGAGCGCTTGGCCCGATGCCCTGGCCCAGATCGCGGCCGCCATTGCCCAGTCCAAGGGTCTAGCCGCTCCCGCGCCGGCCGATCCGGGCGCGGCTGCGCAGGCCATCGCCGCCTCGTTGTTGAGCGGTGAACGCAAGGCCGTGCTGCTCGGCAACGCTGCCGCGCAACACCCACAGGCTTCGCAATTGCTCGCCTTGGCGCAATGGATCGCTGCCGAGACCGGTGCCACGGTCGGTTACTTGGGCGAGGCTGCAAACGGCGTTGGCGCGCAGTGGGTCGACGCCTTGCCCGGCGAGGGCGGCTTGCATGCCGGGCAGATGCTGACGCAGCCGATGAAGGCCCTGTTGCTGCTGGGCGTCGAGCCGGCCTTCGACGCGGCGGATGGTGCCGCAGCGCGCGCTGCGCTGCAGAGCGCCGGCCTGGTCGTGTCGATGAGCCCGTTCAAGGACGCCAATACCGAGTTCGCCGACGTGCTCCTGCCGGTGGCGCCTTTTAGCGAGACCGCCGGTGCCTTCGTCAATGCCGAGGGTCGGGTGCAGAGTTTCCACGGTGTCGTTCGCCCCCTCGGTGAGACGCGTCCGGCCTGGAAGGTGCTGCGCGTGCTCGGCAACCTGCTTGCGCTCGACGGCTTCGAACAGGCCTCGGCCGAGGAGGTGCGGGCCGAGGCCCTGGGCGACAGCACTGCGCTGGCGGCGCGCCTCGACAACCGCGCTGTGGCGGTGTCGCCTGCCGCAGCGTCATCGGCCAGACTCGAACGCATTGCCGATGTGCCGATCTACAGTGCCGATGCCCTCGTGCGTCGGGCACCTGCGCTGCAGGCCACGGCCGACGCCAAGGCGCCCGTTGTGGGCGTGCCCAGTGCGCTGTGGCGCCAGCTCGGGCTGCAGACGGGTGCCGACGTGCGCATCGCGCAGGGCGGTGTGAGTCTCACGCTGCCGGCCCGCGAGGACCCGACGCTCGCCGCCAATGCCGTGCGTGTTGCCGCCGCCCATCAGAGCACGGCGGCACTCGGCGCCATGTTCGGTCCGATCAGCGTCGAAAGGGCCGACGCATGATCGACACGGTCACCCAAGCTGGCACCCAGTTGCTCGGCCCGACGCTGTGGCTCGTGGTCTGGAGCCTGGTCAAGATCGTGGCCGTGCTGCTGCCCTTGCTCGGCTGCGTCGCCTACCTGACCCTGTGGGAGCGCAAGGCCATTGGCTGGACCCAGATCCGGCCGGGACCGAACCGCGTCGGCCCCTGGGGCCTGCTGACGCCGATCGCCGATGCGGTCAAGCTCATCTTCAAGGAGATCATTCGTCCGACCGCAGCGAACAAGGCCCTGTTCTTCCTCGGCCCGGTGATGACGATCATGCCGGCGCTGGCGGCCTGGGCCGTGATCCCCTTCGGTCCCGACGTGGCGCTGGCCAACGTCAACGCCGGCCTGCTGTTCCTGATGGCGATCACCTCGATGGAGGTCTACGGCGTGATCATCGCCGGCTGGGCCTCGAACTCGAAGTACGCCTTCCTCGGTGCCCTGCGCGCGTCGGCGCAGATGGTCAGCTACGAGATCGCGATGGGCTTCGCGCTCGTTGTCGTGCTGATGGTCGCCGGCAGCATGAACATGACCGACATCGTGATGAGCCAGGGCCGCGGCCA
>DATDES010000113.1:0-14109 GCA_036522975.1 Burkholderiaceae bacterium
CTTGGCCTTCATCGCGTCGAGCAGTTCCGTCATCGTCTTGTACGGCGAATCGGCGTTGACGCCGACGACCGCGATGTGGGCCACGTTGAGGTACATGTTCCAGTCCTTGGCGCTGGTGTCGACCATGCCCAGCACCTTGTAGGTGCCGAGATCCTTGGCGGCGCCTGCGGTCCAGGTGTAGCCGTCCTTCGGCGCGTCCATCGCGTTCTTGGTGCCGACCGAGCCGGAGGCGCCGGGCTGGTTCAGGATCACGATCTTCTGGTTCAGCGCCTTCTCCAGTTCGGCCGCGGTGACGCGGGTGACCTGGTCGGTCGAGCCGCCCGGCGCCCAGGGCACGATGATCGTGATCGGCTTGCTCGGCTGCCACTGGGCCTGGGCTGCGCCGAGGACGGCCAGCAAGGCGGGGCCGACGACGACACGCAGACGCCTGCGAAGGGACACGATTCCCATGCTGGTCTCCATTTAATTCACTGAACGGAGAATTGTTCGGCCGGCCCCGGCGGCTGTCAATGGCGCGCGCCGTTCAGGCCCTCAGGACATACCCGAGGATCACGTCGCAGATGTGGGACAGGCGCTCGCTGCGCGCCTTCGGGCTCATCAGGTTGCGACCGAAGATGGCCGACAGGGTGTGGTTGTTGCCGAGGTAGAAGTAGCACAGGCCGGCGATCGAGATGTAGAGCTGCATCGGGTCGATGCCGCCGCGAAAACTGCCGTCGGCGCGACCGCGCTCGAGCACGCCGCCGAGGGTCTGGATCAGCGGGGTGTTCATCTCCCGCGCCCGCGTCGAGCCCTCGAGGTGGCGCGCCCGGTGCAGGTTGGCGCTGTTCAGCAGGGTCAGGAACTCCGGATGTGCGAGGTAGTAGTGCCAGGTGAACTCGGTCAGCTTGCGCACCGCTTCGGCTGGCGGAAGGTCACTCAGGTGCAGTTGCTTCTCGGCTTCGCGAATGTCGAGGTAGGTCTGCTCGAGCACCGCGCGGAACAGGCTGTCCTTGTTGTCGAAGTAGTAGTAGATCAGGCGCTTGTCGAGTGCGGCGCGCTCGGCGATGCGCTCCATTCGCGCGCCACCGAGACCGTGCTCGGCGAACTCGTCGCGAGCGGCGCGCAGGATCGCCAGCGCCGAACGGTCGGCGTCGCGCGAGCGGGTTTCCGGGGCGACGGCGGGTTTGCGCGGCATGGCTGGATAATTCACTGGGCATTGAATTATTCCATCCTGAATTCCCCTCGGTCTCGACCCTGGGGCCGCCGCGCACTACTTCGGCAGCAGGGGCCGCAGCACAGGCCAGACGTTGCCCAGCATCAGCGGGTGCGCGGCAGCGCTCGGGTGGATGCGGTCGGGTTGGAACAACGCCTCGGCGTCTGGCGCATCGGCGACGCCCTTGAGCAGGAACGGGACCAGGGCCGCGCCTTCGCTCTTGGCGACCTTGGCGAAGGCGGCGGCAAACTCCTCGCCGTATTGGCGACCGTAATTCGGCGGCACCTGCATCCCGATCACCAGGACGCGTGCGCCGCCGGCCTTGGCCGCCTGGGCCATCGCCTGCAGATTGGACTGCGTGGAGGCCAGCGGCAGCCCGCGCAATGCATCGTTGCCGCCGAGTTCGAGAACCACGTGACTCGGCTTGTGCTGGGCCAGCAGGGCCGGCAGGCGCGAACGTCCGCCCGACGTCGTGTCGCCACTGATGCTGGCGTTGACCACCCTGGCCGCGATCTTCTCGCGCCCAAGGCGTTGTTCGAGCAGCGCGACCCAGCCGCTGCCGCGAGGCAAGCCATATTCGGCTGACAGGCTGTCGCCGACGACGAGGATCAGCGCTTGCGCGGCGACCGCAGGCAGGGGCAGCGCCGCGGCCCAGGCCAGGGCCGCGATCAGGCTACAGTGCATTGCACGCCGCGCCACCAACAACAAGCCCCGATTCATGCCGTCGTCACCCCTGATCGAAGTCGAACATCTCACCAAGCAGGTCAGCGATTCCACCGGTGTGCTGACCATTCTCCACGACATCGATTTCTCGCTGCGCGAGCGCGAGTCGGTGGCGATCGTCGGGGCCTCCGGCTCGGGCAAGAGCACGCTGCTGTCGATCGTCGCCGGCCTGGATGTGCCGACCCGCGGCACCGTACGTCTGGCCGGCATCGATATTTTCAAGCTCGACGAAGACGCGCGTGCCGCGGTGCGTGCCGAGCGCCTGGGTTTCGTGTTCCAGAGCTTCCAACTGCTGGGCAACCTGAACGCGCTGGAGAACGTGATGCTCCCCCTCGAACTGCAGGGACGCAGCGACGCGCGTGTCCTGGCGCGCGACATGCTCGACCGGGTTGGCCTGGGTGAGCGCCTGTCGCATTACCCGAGGGTGCTATCGGGTGGTGAGCAGCAGCGTGTCGCGCTGGCCCGCGCCTTCGTCGTGCGGCCCTCGGTGCTGCTCGCCGATGAGCCGACCGGCAGCCTCGACTTCGCGACCGGGGAAACGGTGATGAAGCTGATCTTCGAGCTGAACCGCGAAGCCGGGACGACTCTGGTGCTCGTCACGCACGACGGCGGCCTGGCGGCGCGTTGCGCACGCCAGATCCGGATCGAAGCCGGGCGGATCGCCAGTTGAGCCTCGGCGCGGGCGCGGGTAGCCGCACCGACGAGTCGGTTCAGTCCTTGTCCTCAGCGATCGAGCGATAGACCAGCGCACCCAGCACTGCGCCCACGATCGGAGCGAGCCAGAACAGCCACAGCTGAGCCAGCGCCCAGTCGCCGACGTAGACCGCGACGCCCGTGCTGCGCGCGGGGTTGACCGAGGTATTCGTGACCGGGATGCTGATTAGGTGGATCAAGGTCAGCGCCAGGCCGATCGCGACCGGCGCGAAGCCGGGCGCCGCGCGCTTGCTGGTCGAGCCGAGGATGATGATCAGGAAAAACATCGTCATCACGACCTCGGTGACCAGGGCCGCGACCAGCGAGTACTTGCCGGGCGAATGCTCGCCATAGCCGTTCGACGCGAATCCCTTGCTGACATCGAAGCCCGCAGCGCCGCTCGCGATCAAGTACAGCACGCCGCCGGCGACGATCGCGCCGAGCACCTGAGCCACGATGTAGGGCAGCAACTGGCTGGCCGGGAAGCGCCCGCCTGCCCACAGCCCGACCGAGACCGCGGGATTCAGGTGGCAGCCCGAAATCGGGCCGATCGCAAAGGCCATCGTCAGCACGGTCAGGCCGAAGGCCAGTGAGACGCCGTGCAGGCCGATGCCGACGTCCGGGAAGGCGGCGGCCAGCACGGCGCTGCCGCAGCCGCCGATGACGAGCCAGAACGTGCCGATGAACTCTGCGCCGTACTTCTTCATGCCTGCTCCTCGTTAGGATGGTTGCAGGCCGGCACGCGGCGCCGGCCGGGCCGCATCATGCCTCGCGAGGCGCGAGGAAGGCAAGAAGTCCACCGGCGAGTTGACGACCATCACATCAACGTCCTCGGCGCCGAAGTCGAATTGGCGGATGCGCGCGATCCGAGGCCGCGCTGGCGATCGGCCTGCGGTTACGCAGCCGGCAGGAAGTCGATCGGATACGTGATCGTGATGGGCGGCACGCCCTGCTTGGCGCCGAAGTTGAACTTGAGCACACGTTCGACGACGTCAACCGAGAGGGCGGGCGAGGCCAGATCCGTGGACTTCACCGCGCACGCGGACACCTGCCCATCAGGCTCGATGGTCAGGCGGAGCACCATCTTGCCCTTCAGGTTCGGGTCGTTGCGCAACTCGCGGTTGTAGATGCGGTACAGCGCGGACTTGTAGCGGTCGAAGACGATCTGGATCTCCTCGTCGGTGCGCGAAGGCGCCGCGCCATCGCTGAGCGGCCGAGCGTCGGCAGCCGCCGCGCCGGTGGAACTCTGCACCTTGGCGACCTTCACGCCGCCACCGCCGCCGGTAATGCTGCTGCCGCCGCCACCGAGGCCGCGGCCTCCGAAGCCGTGGCCGCCGCCGCCGCCGCCGGTGCCGGTGCCGGCACCGCCCGCCCCGCCGCCGCCGTCGCCGTTGCGGCTGATCGCGGCCACGTTGATGCCGCCGCTACCCACTTGCGAGACGATCAGCGAACGTGTTGTCGCCGTCCCGGCAGCGATCTGGCCGGTGTTGGAAACGACGCCCTCCGCGCCGACCTTGACCGGCCCGGAGCTGTCGATGAGGCCGGCGAATTCGTTCTGGTGCGCCAGCACGCCCTTGGTCTGCGCCGACGCCCGCGCCACCTGCTGCGCATCGGGCGTGCCGGCCGGGTTGTCGGTCAGAGGACCGGGCGTGCGCAACGGTGCGTCCTCGGCGGCCGCGGCCCGGCGGGTGGGCGGCGGGGTGGCCTTGGCGGTCGTCGTGCGGTCGGACGACTTGTCGTCGTCCAGTTTGCGCTCCGGCTTCTTCGGCTCTTCCTTCTTCTTGATCACCAGCTCGGCGATGTGCTCGGGGATGAACGCCTCCTGCCTCTTTTCCTGGCCGGGCTTGAAGAGCAGGACGACCGAGCCCAGCGCCAGCGAGACGCAGAGGCTCGTCAGGAAGACCTTGCGATAGCGCCGGTCGTCTTCGCCGTTGCGCGACCACGGCATGACCAGCGGCCGGTAGGGGATCTCGGCGGGATCGCGAAAGACCTCAAGCTCCTGGCGCCGGGCTTCGGCCTCCTCCTCAAGATCGACCAACCCGTGGTTGAGGCTGCGCAGCTTGTCGGTCTCGACGTCGATCTCGGACTGGATCTGATCGCTCCGAGCCACCAGGTCGGCCACCTTGCCTTCGAACGCTGCGACGTGCTCGCGCACCTTCTGCAGTTGCTCGTCCGGTGAATGGCTGGTGATTGCGCGGTTCCAGAACAGGTCCGCAGCCCCGGCCACGTCGAGTTCGCCCAGCGAGTCGAGGATCGTGCCGAGCAGGTTGTACTTGCGTCGCTCGCTCGCGAAGGCCTCGAGCTCCGCGTGAACGCCGGCCATGCGCTGCTCGAGCACGTCGAGGATGCGGCTGACCTTCGCGATGCCGAGCGTTTGCTCTTGCAGTGACAGGGTTGTTGTACTCACAGCGGGCGATCCCGTTTCTCTTTACATCTGGTTCACGGCGAAGGAGATCTTTCCGTAGCCAGCGTTGCTGCTGGACTGCATGACCTTCTTGAGCACCTTGAATGGCACGGACTGGTCGGCCACGATCGTGACCTCGGTGTGCAACCCCGCCTGGTCCTGGCGCTGCTCGGCCTCGGCCTTGATGTGCTCGATGGCCTGCCGGATCGGCGTGATCTCGAGCTCGTCGCTGGCCACCACGTCAGCCATCGAGACGACGGGTTGGCCCTGGACGCGCACGTCGCGGTCCGACAGCACGATCACCACAGACTGCCGCGGTGCGACGTCGACGCCGGAGGTTGGAAGCACCACGTGTTCCGGAGGGTCGAGCTCGACGCCGGTGCCTTGGTTGACCAGCAGGTACAGCACGAGCACGATGAAGATGTCCATCAGCGACGTCAGCATCATGCTGGCTGAATCGCCTTTGTGCTCCCTGCGCAGACGCCTGCGTTTGCCGATGACAAGGGTCATGACAGCCTCCCGTTCCGCGACTGACAGTGTCGATGTTTCAAGGCGCGTCCCCCACGGTCACGTTGGGAAACAGCGCGATGCGAAGCTTCTGAGACCCTTCCCGGGGCCCCCGGACCAGGACAAACTTCAACGCATCCATCACGCCGATCATCGAGGAGTAGCCGATCTCGGGCTCCACGAGCAGGATCACGTCGCGCTTGCCCGGGTTCTGGTCCTTCAGGAGCTTGAGCTTC
Source organism: Burkholderiaceae bacterium (assembly GCA_036522975.1). Classification (GTDB taxonomy): domain Bacteria; phylum Pseudomonadota; class Gammaproteobacteria; order Burkholderiales; family Burkholderiaceae_C; genus CADEEN01. The sequence continues at coordinate 5,756 of DATDES010000113.1, forward strand.
TGCGACAGCGCGGCGGTGTCGTACTTGTCGTCCAGCTTCGGCAGGCGGTCCGTGACTTCCTTGCCGTTGCCGATCTCCAGCCCGTCCTGCCGCAGCATCACCTCGATCACGACCGGAAGAACATCCTTGCCGGCCTCGATCGGGCCGCTGCCTTGCGGCGGCATGTTCAGTTCCTGGATCGTGATCTTCGAGAAGACCGCCGACAGCAGAAGGAAGGAGACCAGCACGACCAGGATGTTCAGCAGGGTCGTGAGCTCCAGCTCATCCGACTCATGACGCTTTCTTTTCAGCATATTCGTGGAATTGGGAAATGCGGACGGTCGCGCCGGCGCGCACGATCATGTTGACCGTCTTGAGCGCGGCGATCTCGAGGCCGGCGATGATGTGGCTGGCCTTGGTGTTGAGCAGCAGGCTGAAGGTCAGCATCGGCATGGCCATCAGCAGCCCGGTGGCCGTGCAGCTCATCGCCTCGGAGATCGACAGCGACAGCAGTGCAGACTTCTCGGACGGTGCCGCGGTCGCCACCGCGGCGAACGCGCCGATCAGGCCCACGATCGTCCCGAACAGGCCGAGCAGGGTGGCCAGGTTGGCGAACAGCGAGAGGTACGAGATGCGCTTCTCGACCTGCGGCACGATGGACTGCAGGACCTCGTCCATCGCCAGCTCGAGATCGTTGCGGCGGCGCACGACGCCCTCGTTCTCGAGCCCGGCGTTGAGCAGCGTCGCGACGGCCGACTTGTCATCGCGGGTGATCTCGCGGGCCTTGTCGAACTGGCCTTCGTGCAGCAGCGGCTGGATCCGCTCCCAAGTCCGCCGATTGGCGCGGGTGGCGCGAATCAGGACGAAATAGCGTTCAGCGACGACGCCGAGGCCGACGATACCGACGACGATGATCGGAATCACCCATATGCCGCCGGCGGCAATGAACTTGATGGCTCCCAAGAAATGCTCCATGGTCAAACTCCTTCAGTGAAATTAATTGCGGTTGCTGAGCTTGTAGAAATCGAGTCCGCGTAGAAATGTTGGCTTGTCGATGGGCACGATCTCCTGATTCAGCAGAGCCGATTTGAAGTCGGCGTCCCGTCCGATCTCCGAACTCTTCCATGGAATGATGGTCAGCGATTTGGGCGTTTCGCTGTTGCCGACGATGGACATCCCCGAGACTTCCTTGGCTTCTTCGTTGGTTTTCTTGGCCTTGTCCTGTGCCACTGCCACGCCAACGCAAAGCAGCAGGCCGATGGCGGTGATCGCTTTGGCGCTCATGAGCCCGCCTTGGCGCCGTTGCGCTTCTGCAGATCGGCGATCCATATCTGCACGCTCTTGTCGCTCGGCGCACTCAGGGCGTAGGTCTTGTAGTGGTCGATCGCGCATTGGTAGTCCTTCAGATAAAGGTCGCAAAGAACGCCCAGATTCTTGTGAGCGATGGCGAAATGCGGGTACTTCGCCAGCGTCTTCTCGTAAACCGACCGTGCCTCCGCGAATCGCCCGCTCTTGCGGTACAGCAGTCCCAGCTCGTTGCCGGCCACGGGGTTGTCCGGCTCGATCGCCAGTGCCTGCTTGAGCTGCGCCTCGGCGAGGTCCGGTTTGTCCAGCTTCTTGTGGATGAGCGCCAGATTGATCGCCGGGATGGGGTTGTCCGGCAAGGCGATCGCGAGCTTCTTGAACGCTTCCGCGGCGGAGTCGTACTGCTCGGCCTTGACGAGGGCCATCGCCGCGTCCAGCTCGGCCTGCAGTTGCGGCGTGATCGTCGTGGTCGGCGCGCGCTGCGGCGCCGCGGCGGCCGCGGGTACGGTCTGCGGGGCGGTGGCGCAGCCCTGCAGCAGCAGGGTCAGCGCCAACGGCAGGACCAGCGGCAGTGCCAGCGGCTTCATTTGCGCGTCTCCTTCTTCGACGCCACCGGCTTGGGCTTCGGCGCGGCGGGCGCAGGAACAGCAGCGGTCACACCCTGCGCCGCCTTGTGGTCCTCGACCTGTTCTTGCGTCTTCGGCAGCGTTTGTGCCTGCGGCTGCGACCGTGTCGGCTCCGGCGCGTCGGGCTCGGCCGCCTGCGCCTGCATCGGCTGCGGCGCCGCGGCGGCCACCAGCACCGGCTCGCGGCGCTCGGTGAGCGAGGCGAAGGCCGCCTGCCGGTTGAAGGTCTCGACGTAGCCGCTGCTGTCCTCGAACTTCGCGTAGCGCGCGGGCACCAGCTTGGCGAGCTTGCCGAAGCTCTTGTCGACCCACTTGTTGTAGATGCCGAGCTTGACCAGGTCCGTGTTCTTCTGGTGCACGTCGATCGCCTTCTCCTCGAACGGATAGGCCTGCTCCTCGAGGGCCAGCTCGTACTGCTCCTTCTCCTGGGCGTTGAGGTTGCGCGGGCGCTGCGATTCCACCAGCGAACGGTTGAAGTCGTAGTACATCTCCGCCAGGTAGTAGCTGGCGGCCGCGCTGGTCTGGCCGATCTCGTAGCGCAGGATCGCTTCGAAGCCGTCCTTCACCTGCTTGAGGGCGGTCTTCTTCTTCGCGAGGTTCTTGTCGAAGGGCTCCACCAGTCGGATCTGCGCGTACTGCTCGAACACCGGCTCGGTCAGGACCAGCAGCGACGAGGCCCCGAGGTAGCGGGTGCGGTCGGTGCGATCCTTGCCGCCGGCGGCATCGGCACTGACGATGGCCTTGAGCTCGGCTTCGTAGGCCGCCGAGTCGTTGCGTGCCTTCAGAAGGCCGGCGACCTTGAAGCGCGTCTCGATGGCCACATCCAGCGGTTTCGGGAAGCTGGTGATGTAGCGCCGATACACCGCCACGGCCTTGTCGGATTCGTTGGCCTGGGTGTACAGCTCGCCGGCGAGCTGCAGCGCCGCGGTTCGCACCTCGCCGTCCTTCGACTCGGACTCGATGCGCTCGTACTCGGCGGCCGCCAGCCCAAGCTGGCCCGCTTCTCGGTAGACGTAGGCCACCTTCTTGGTCACTTCGGGCTGCAGCTTGTGGTTCGGGTGGTTGCTGCGGAAGGCCGTCAGCACCTTGGCCGCACCGTCCCAGTCCTTGAGCTGGATGAGCGCCGTGGCGCCGTCGTAATCGGCGTTGGGCCGGATGCTTGACTTCGGCGCGGCCTGGGCCACACGCAGGAAGTGCTGGGCCGCGGTCTTGTGGTCGCCTTGCTTGCTTGCTTCTTCGCCTTGCTTGTAGATGGAAGCGGCCAGGTTCTCGACCAGGTTTACGCGCGCCTTGTCGCTCTCCGCCACCAGCGGCAGCGACTGCACGTAGGCCTCCTCGGCATCCTTGAACTGGCTCAGCTCGAACGACGAGTGGGCCAGCGCGACCCAGGCCGTGCGGCGCAGCGGCTGGTCGGCGCTCGGGAACATCGCGATGAACTTGCGGCTGCTCGTGACCGCGAGCGCATGGTCCTTCGTCGCGAAGATGTCGTCGATCGCCGCACTCATCACCAGCGCGGCCTTTTCATGCTGCTGGAAGGTCTCGGCGAACTTCAACGAGCTGCGGATCGTCTCCTGCACGGCCTTCGTTTTCTGGTCCGCAGCGGCAGCGGCGAGGCCCTTGCGATGCGCATAGACGGCGGCATAACCGGCCTCCGCGGACTTGTCGTGCGCGGGATAGTCGTAGGCCGTGCGCTCAAATTCGACCGCGGCCTCGGCGAACGATTCGTTCTCGAGCAGCAGTTCGGCGACCTGATGGTTGATGGCCGGGGACTCGGGCTCCTTGGGGAAGGAGGCCAGGTAGTCACGGTACCAGCGCATCGCTTCGCGGAAGTTCTCGGGCTTGTCCTTGTCGAACTTCTTCTCCTGGTACAGCGCGTGGTGGTGGTTGGCCAGCTCCTTCAGGCTCGCCTTCACGTAGCCCACCACCTCGGGCGAGTCCTTGATGTCGAAGTGATTCCAGTACGGCGACTTGAGTCCGTAGGCGACGACAAACGCCTTGTTGGCGTCGATCACGAGCTTGGGGAAGCCGCCGCGCTTGTAGATGTCGATGACGCGCGTGTCGTATTGCGGCGCGACCCGGTGATAGGGCTCGCGCTTCACGAAGGCCTTGTAGGCGACGGCGGCGTCGTTGTAGCGAAGCTTGTCGAGGTAGTACTCGGCCAAGTTGCCGTAGACGTTGACCTCGTAGCTGCGCTGACCCACCTTGTCGAAGTACGCGTTGACCGCCTCCGATCCGCCCAGGTTGGAGAACGACAGGCTGATGACGCGATAGGTGTCGTCGACGCGCTGCTGCTCGAGCGTGTTCTTCGGCTGGGCGAAGTCGTAGCCGGTCTTGATCTTGTGGTCGAGCAGGGCCGTGAAGCGGTGCAGCGCCTCGTCGTACATGTCCTGCTTGTAGAAGGTCCAGCCGAGCTTGTATAGCGAGAGCTCGTAGAACGACGAGGCCAAGCCCATCTCGGCGACGGATAGGTAGGCCTTCTCGGCATCGAGCCACTTCCTGCGGGTGAAGTGGTACTCGCCGGTGCGGAACTGCACCTCGTCGAGGTAGCGAGACTTCGGATACTCCTTGACGATGCGGCGCATCACACCCATCGCCTGCTCCGTCATGCCGATCTCGTCATAGGCCCGCGAGAGCTGGTAGAGCACCTGGTCGTTGCGCTCGTAGTGCGGGTGCTTCGCGAGGAGCTTCTGGTACAGCGCGATCGCCTCGCCCGCTTCGCCTTGCAATTCCACCGCCGAGCCGTCCGCCGCGGCGATGGCCGCCGGGGCGGCGGCCTTGATGGCATCGGCCTGGGTCGCGCGTATCTCGAAGTCGGGGCTCGATTCCTTGGTCGCGGCCGGATCCTTGGCGTTGTTTTTGGTCGTTTTCTTGCCCGCCTGGGCGAGCCGTTCGGCCTTGGGCGTGGGGCGCTGCTCGAGCAGCTTGGCGCCGGCCGCGGCTTTGGGCCCGTCCGCCGCGGCGGACGCGGCGACGGCAGGCGCCGCGCCGCCGGCGAGTGCGGGCACGGCGTCGGCCGGGGAACTCGAGGCCTCGCGCCGCGCGGCCTTGTCTTGGTTGCGCTTGACCCCCTCGACCGTGCCGTACTCCTTCTGGATCTTCAGGTCGGCCAGGCGCCGCAGCGCCTGGGGCGTCATGCCGTCCTCGGGCGTTCGCTCCAGGAACTCGCGATAGCTCTGGATCGCAAGATCGGTGCTGCCGTCGATCTTGACGTCCGTGAGGTCGGCGGCGGTGAGGCGCAGTTCGCCGATCGACCCGGTGGTGTCGACGGTGGGCGAGGCACAGGAGGCCAGGACCACCAGGCAAGGCAGGGAAAGCTGGTGCAGGCGGCGACTCATTTCGCCTGGCCTTCTTGGCTCTTGTTGGCGCGGTCGTAGCTCTCGGCGAGGGCGAAGCGGGCCTGCACCTGGTACTCGTCGAGCCGCGCGCGGCGCTGCTCGAATTCCTGGATCGCCATGGCTTCGAGGATGCTGCCCTGGCGCGCCATCAGCGTGGACACCTTGGCCCGGGCCTCCTGCACCCTGCGGTTCAGCGAGGTCAGCTGTTTGTCGTAGCCCTTGTAGCTCTGCGTGGCCGCCTGGCGCGACCTCACGAACGAGCGATGGATGCCGTCGAGCTCCTGCACCTGGGCATCGAGTTCGTGCAGATGCTTGTAGGCGTGCGTGAGCCGCTCGTTGTACGTCGTGCGGATGTTCCAGTGCAGCACGCCCTGCAACCGCTGGATGCGCTGGCGCGCGTCCTGGCCAGCCGCACTCGTGTCGTTGCGGTACTTCAGGCTCAACAGCGCGAGCTGCTCGTGCAGAGCGCGCTCGTCGGCGGTTTGCAGGAAGTCGGGGCGCGGCGCGACGAGCATCTTCTGCAGCTGCTCGTGCAGGGTCTGGCGCTGCTCCAGGCGCAGGCGCATCTGCGAGTCGAGCGCCTTGAAGCGCTTGTCGACCGGGGGCAGGGTGTCGTCGTGATAGCGCCGGCGCAGCTCGATGATCTCGCCGAAGGAGTCGATCGACTGGGTCCATGCCGCGAGGTTGCGCCGGAGTTGTTCGAGGTCAAAGTAGTTCTGCAGCGACTCCTGGAAGTCGTTGGAGGCCATCAGCTCGGTCAGGTAGTAGGTCTCGGGCGACTCGGGCAGTTCGCGCAGCCTCACGACCCAGTTGCGGTCCAGCTTCGACTCGTTGCGCACCAGCGCCTTGAGGAACTTGCCGTCGCGCACGCTCTTGAGCGAGGCGTCGAGCTTGCCGAGCTCGGTGCCGAAGCTCTGCAGCGCAACGGCGTAGAGCTGCGCGGCCCGGCCGTGCAGCTTGAGCTTGTTGTACGCGTAGGGTGCGCCGAGCAGGCCTTCCTGGACTGCCTTGTCAGTGCTGTTGCGCTTGATCAGGATCGACCACGGCACGAGCGCGCGATCGAACTTTTCTTCGGCGGCATCGGCCCAGCCGGAGCTGAGCAGCGCCTTGGCGGAGAAGGGTCCGCTCACGCGCACGCGATCAAGATACGGCTTGGCCTCGGCTGGCTTGTCGGCGGAAATCAGGTGGTTGCCCAGCAGCAGATTCGCCTTGTCCCGGACCGCGAGGGTCGCTTCGTCATCCGACGCGAGCAGGCCCGTCTTTTCCAGCTCGGCAAGCCCTGCGGCTTCTTGGCCGCTCTGGATCAAGGCGATGCCCAGGTTGTAGTTCGAATAACCCTCGAAACCGCGCTCGCCTTTGATTTCCTTGAATATCTTGTTTGCCTCCGGAAAACGACCGAGGTGCAGATATATTTGGCCACGCAGCAGGAGTTCTTCGTTCTTGATATTTTCCGGAATACGACCCTTGATTCTTTCGATCGCAGCAAGCGCTGAAGTGGCGTCGCCCTTCTGCATGAAGATGCGTGCCAGCCGCCAAGCAGCTTCGTTTCGAATAGGCTCGTCGACGTTACCTTCCAGCACCGCCTTGAAGGCACGTCCCGCGCGCTGGTGCATCCGGTAGGACAACTCGAAATCGCCGACTGAGAAGGTCGCTTGGTTGACCCGGTAGTGAAGGGGATCCAGCTTGGGGTCGTCGAGACGGTAAAACTGCCAGAGCTCGGTGTCGAGGCGGCTGATGGCATCGAGATAATTACCCTGCGTCGCCTGATAGTAAGCCTCGCCCAAATAGAGATCCTTGGCGCGCGCCTTTTCGGTCGTTGGCGCCGAAAACGCCATCGGACTGACACAGAGGCCGACGAGGAAGAGGTATCGCCGTAGCACGAACCGTTATTCCTTGAACTGGATAACCTGGCCGGACGGTTCGGAGCGGTCGACGACGATTTCAAGCAGCTTGGGTTCCACCGCCTTCTTGAATTTGTAGGTCGCGACCTGTTGGAAATCGGTGTCGCCGGCCTTGCCGGTCACGGCCACCTCGACCGAGTGCTCGCCGGTGCGGACATTGCCGGTGTGGATGCGCTGGATGCCGCCGCCTTGCAGCGCCTCGAGCTCTTTGAAGGTGTAGATGTGGTGCGCGGCGTCCTGGCCGTCCAGCTTGAGCCGTACGGCGTCCAGGCGCAGCTTGCCGGTGCCCTTGAGGCTCACGAACAGCGCCAGCTGCGTGTTGGACGGGTACAGCAGCTTCTCCTCGAGCAGCTGCAGCTCCGAGGAGATGGCCAGCACGTCCTTCTTGATGTCCTGCACCTGCTCGTCGAGCCCCTTGATCTGGTCTTTCGACACCTGTTGCGCCAAGGCCGCGCAGGACAGCGCACCGATGGCGGCAGCGACGAGGAGTTTGTGAAAACTGTCCATATTGGCAATGACGGGCAAATACCTTGATCGGCGAAGCCCCAGGTTTTTGAACAAGCAGCCGAAACAGGGTTTCGGAGCAGATTCCGGTCAGTATGAGTACCAGGCCGGCTTGAAAGGTTGGTGCGATGCTGCCACATCTTTTCAAACCTGATTCTTGGTTTTGTTGCGATGCGTCCATGAAGCGTCACCGACCTGTAAGTAGTCAGTGTGTTCGTGTTGCAGATTATCGTAAATAAATCACGAAGTAACGCCACCGCCCGATACCGCATTGCGTGGGTTCCGTTTGGCGCCAGAGGGCCCACGCCGGACCGAAAATTTGGGAAGAGTTTCCTATGAGCGACGTGATTTTTCTTGAGGGGCTGGCGCAGGGAATTGGCTGTGCCGCCGGTTCCGCAGGTCGTGGGAAATTTCTCGACATGATGAAAGCGTTTACTCACATCTTCTCGGTGTGGCATCGCAGCCAATCCTTTTCAACTCGTTTCAAGTCGTCGGCAATAGTCCGGCACCGTAGCGGCAGCGGTGGATTGATGGGCACGGGATGGCCATCGACCAAGCACGAAGGTGCGCCGAGAAACAGATTCGAAACTGGGGAGGTCTATGGATTCACTGCGAGCGATTGTCAAGCCATAGCGGCTGGCGCTTGATCCATTTTATTTGTGAATTTTGCTGGGCTGGCGCCGAGCAGGGATATTGCTGCCTCC
>DATDES010000114.1:0-3396 GCA_036522975.1 Burkholderiaceae bacterium
GCCACTCATCGGGGGCGTGCTGTCCGACGCTTTCGGGCTGCAGACCGCATTGGCCGTGACACCGCTGTTCGGGATCGCTGCTGCCTGGTTGCTCGTGGTCGGTTCTCGTACCTACCAGCGTGATGTAGAGCAGGCCGCAATGCCGCTTGTCGACGATGCCAATCTGCGTGACCCAGAACTGAAGCTCGTGAAGTGACGCAGCGGAGTAACGCTTTCGTCACTCATGAATTGCTGACTCGAGTGCCTCCCTCGACCCATTGCGGCCAGTCGGCCATTCGAAGAGCGGACGGCCACGATGATCGATTCACGTCCACACGGTTCGGTCGCGGCGAGGTCTTGCTGCAGAATCGCTTGCATGGGCGCGTGGCATCCCGCCACACCCTTCTCGCCACCGTCCTGCCGATGCGACGTACCGTCGTGACCCTCGTCCATGCTGCGCGCAAGTTGGCGCTCGCGTGGGTCGCCGTCGCGACCTTCGTACCGGACATGGCGCCCGCAGCCGACTCCACGCTGCGCTTGGCCGTGACCACCTCGTTCGTCAGCTCGGGCGCCGCGGCCACGTTGGTACCGGCGTTCGAACAACAGTCCGGCATTCGCGTGAAGCTGGTCGAGGTTGGCAGTGGCGCCGCATTGCGCATGGCCCGTGTCGGCGAGGTCGATGCCACGCTGACGCACTCGCCGGACGACGAACAAGCCTTCATCAACGAAGGTCTGGCCGCCGTCGTGCGCGAGGTGATGAGCAACGACATGCTCATCGCCGGCCCGGCCAACGATCCGGCAGCCGCCCGCGGCCGCGATGCCGCGGCAGCCCTGGCCCGCATCGCTGCAACCCGTCAGCCTTTCGTCTCGCGCGGGGACAACTCCGGTACTCACTCGCTCGAGCTGTTGCTTTGGAAGCGGGCCGGCATCGATCCACTGGGACAATCCTGGTACGAAGAGATCGGGCGCGGCATGAACGAGGCGCTGCAACATGCCAACGGGCGTGGCGCGTATGTGCTCGTCGATCGCGGCACCTGGCTCGCCCACCGTACATCGCTTCGACTCAAGACGGTGGTGGAAGGCGACCCGCGAACGGCCAACCACTACATCGCCATCGCCGCCCGGGCCGCCGGTCGCGCGCCCACGCCCGCCGCGCTGGCGTGGGTCCAGTGGCTCAGCGGCGCCCGGGCGCGCCAGCTGATTTCCGGGCTGCAGGTGGATGGCGAGCCCCTGTTTGCCCTGCCAGCGCCGGGCGCGCGATGAACCGCGTCCTGGCAAACGCCCGCTCGGGGCTTCGACGATCACTGCTGGGTTACTTCGCCGCGTCGATCGTCCTGCTGGTCGCGATCGTGGCCGCTTGGAGCTGGATCGAGCGACGCGCCATCGAAGAAGTCGACACCTTGCAGAGCACCAGTCGGACTTACACGGACGAGGCGTCAAGGCTGCCACTGCTGCTCGCCGAAGAGCGCATCGCGTGGAGCGAAGTGCTGCTGCGCGGCCGGGAGCAGGCTCGCTACCACGACCTGCTGAGCCGGTATCACGAGTCCGAGCGCCAGAGCCGCTCGGCACTCGAGCGGATCGGCGCGCTCTTGCCAGACGCCGAGGCGGTGCGAGCGTCGTACCGGACGCTTCAGGGAGCGCACGCCGACGTATCGCGCCGGCGCCGCCAGGCCCTGCAGGTGTTCAACCGTTCGAACGAGAATGCCCAGGTTCTGGCCGACCGAATGCTCGGGCCGATCGACGACGTCCTGCCGACGGCGTTGCGCCAGTTCTCCGCGCTGCTGACCAACGAGGAACGAGACCGCATCGCGTCGCTCCAGCAGGCCCGTGACCGTACCCGAGCCGGTCTGCTGGCGCTCCTGGGGGGGTTGGCCGTCGCTGCCCTGGCCGGGTTCGCATGGCTTCTCGACCGGCGTGTCGGCCGGCCCGCCCAGCGCGCCTCCGAGCTGGTGGCACTGGCCGCTCAGGCCGAAGCGATCGCCGGATTCGGTTTCTGGGACCGCTGGCCTGACGGCTCGACATTCTGGTCGATCGGCATGGACCGGCTGTTCGGCCTCGACCGATCGGACCGGGCGCCGTTGCACCGTGGGCTGGCCTGCATCGGGCGCGAGGATCGACGCGCGCTGCTGCGCGCCCTGCTGCGCCAGCGCAGCGGTGATGGCGTGCAGCGGGCACTGGTCCGCCTCGGCGATGCCGCTGAGGGGCGACGCACGCTGCACGCGATCTTCCAGACCCGTGACCTTGGCGCGGGGCGTGGTGTCGTGCGCAGCGGCGTGGTCGTCGACGTCAGCCTGCTGACCGAGCAGCGCGAGGCGTTGTCGGCATTGAACGCCGAGTTGGAGGAACGGGTCCGGCGGCGCACGGTCGAGCTCGAGGCCGCGCGCGACGACGCACAGCGGCTGGCGCAGGTGAAGTCGGACTTCCTCGCCAACATGAGCCACGAGATCCGCACGCCGCTGAACGCCGTACTGGGTTTCGCGCAAGTGGGCTTGCGCGACGGCGGCGGCCTGCCGGCGCAAGCCCAGTTCGGCCGGATCCTCGACGCCGGTGATCACCTGCTGCGCGTGATCAACGACATCCTCGACCTGTCGCGCATCGAGGCGGGCAAGGTTGCCGTCGAGCCGCGCGCGTTCGCACTGCGAGCGGTTCTGGCCGACGCCAGCAGCTTTGTCATAACGGGCGCGCGGTCCAAGGGCTTGGCGTTCGACTGCAAGATCGCCGACGACGTTCCGAACTGGGTGAGGGGCGACGCGCTGCGGCTGCAACAGATCCTGGGCAACTTGCTGTCGAACGCCGTCAAATTCACCGCGCAGGGACATGTCCGTCTGGCGGTGACGTCCGAAGGCGATGGCCGCGACACGGTTCGCTTGGCGGTCGAGGACACCGGCATCGGCATCGACGCCGGCCAAGTGACGCGGCTATTCGAGCCCTTCGAACAGGCCGACAACTCGACCACCCGTGCCTACGGCGGCGCCGGCCTTGGACTGGCGATCTGCAGCCGACTCGCGGGTCTGATGGGCGGCTCGATTGAGGTGAGGAGCACGCCGGGGTCGGGCAGCTGCTTCACGCTGCGCTTGCCGCTGCCGCCGTCTCTCCCGCTTGAACTGCCGGCACGGCCGGCGGCCGGGTCTGGCAGGCTGCTGGGCGTTCGGCTGCTCGCAGCCGAGGACGACGAGGTCAATCGCATCCTGCTGGAGGAGTTGCTGCGTCACGAAGGCGCCGAGGTGCTATTCGCCGAAGACGGCCAGCAAGCCGTGCAGCGTCTCCTCGAGCATGGCGCGGCGGCCTTCGATGCCGTTCTGATGGACCTGCAGATGCCGGTGCTCGACGGCTACGAAGCGACCCGGAGCATCCGCGCCGTGCATCCGCAGCTGCCGGTCATCGCACTGACGGCGCATGCGCTGCCCGATGTTCGGC
>DATDES010000115.1:0-11394 GCA_036522975.1 Burkholderiaceae bacterium
CTTGGCCCGACAGGCGCAGCGCCCCGTCGATGGTGGTCAAGCTCACGCTTGCCGCGTCGCCACTGGCGGCGTTGCCGTGCACGGACAGACGGTAGCTGCCCAAGGTGTCGAGGGTGGCGATTCGTGACGACGCACCGGCCAGGTCGAGCGCAGCTTCGCCGGTGAAGCGCGTGCGGCCCTGGACCCATTCGACGGTCAGGCCGGTCGAGGTGAGACGCAAGGTACCGCCGAGCTGCAGCGTGTTCCACGGCGTCCCCAGGCCCACCAGCCAACTCGCCGGCCACTGGCCGACCGTATTGCTCTCGGCCGGCAGCAACTGCACCGACAGGCGCCCGAAGCCGGGTCGGATCAAGGCCCTCAACTCGCCGCGCAGACAACAGGACTGGCGGGCCCGCAGTTCGACGGCCAGGCCATGCAAGGCGAGCTTCCATTCGACGCGCCCGGGCAAGGCGCTCGCATCGCGGCTGCCGGGGCCGCCGGTCAGCACCGGCAGCGCGCTGCCGTACCATACGCTGCCGCGCGCATCGGTGAGGAGCAGCCGATCGCCGGTGGCCGAGGCCAGCGCCGAGGCCAGCCAGGCGGCAGGGGCGTAGATCGCCAGTGCGGCCAGCGCACCCACGACCGCGCCCGCCACGCCCCAGCGCCCGGTTGCACTGCGGGCGCTCTGCCAGGCCAGTTCGGCCAGCGTCGACTCGGCGAATCCGGTGCGCGCAAAACGGGCGTTGTCGCTGCGCTCGCGCCTGCGCAGCGCCGTGCTGATGATGCTCATGGGGCGCCGCCGCCGGTCGGCAACGCCACCACGATGCTGCCGCTGTAGCCTTGCGGGCCGCGCGTCAGGTTGACTTCGAGCGGCCGGATGCGCGCTGCGCTTCGGGCTTCGTCCAGCCAGTCACGGAGCTGGCTGCCGTTGGCGCCGGTCACCGTCAGCGTCGCGCGGTCACCGATCAACACCAGGCGGCCGGCGGGCCCCAACGCTTGCGTGGCCTCGCGCAGCGCGGCGGCAGACTGGCTGCTGCCCAGTGGCGGGATGGCGCGCAGTTCCCGGGCCTGGTTGGCCTGGCGCTCCATTTGTTGCAGCTGGGCATCGAGCAGGTCGAGTTGCGCCGGTGCCGCGCGGGTAATGCGCCAGGCAGGCGCGAAGGCCAGGGCCCACAAGACGAACACGGCGACGATCCACGCGGCGACCGTGATGCCTTGCCGTTCTCGAACACCCAAGGCGCGCCAACGAGCGCGCCATGGGGCGGTCCAGTTGTCGATCGCGTCGCCCGCGCTCACCGGCAGGGCGATGCGCGAATTGGAGAAGCCTTTCATGAGCTGGCCTTGCCGCTGCGGGTGACGGTCATCACGCCGTTGCTCGATGCCAGCTCCCAGCCGCCGCCGGACAGTTGGGACCGGAACTGGCTCATCTGGGCTTCGGGCCAGGCGCCAGCGGCAAAGCTGAGCCGGCCGTTGTCGAATTTCACCGTGGCCGCCGGGGCTTGGCCCTCAGGCCACGCAGCCGCAACCGCACCGAGCGCTGCTTCCAGATCGGCTTCGCCGACCTTGCCAGCCGCGCTGCGCAGGGTGTCGGTCTCGCGCTGCATTTGCGCCGGGGCGTCGAGAACCGCGCGAACCTGAGGGTGGGTGCTGCGCAGCAACTGAACCATCGCCGCGCGTTTGCCGTCGATCTGGCGCTGCTGGTGCCAGGCCCAGAGGTTAAGGCCCAGCAGTTGCAGCGCGACCAGGGCGACCAGGCCGTAACGGACCGGGCGCCAGGCGCTGCTGCGCCCGCGCCGCCAGGCGTCGCGCAAGGCCAACATCCCGCGGTGGCGCGGAGCGAGGTCGAACTGGCGCAGGTTCCAGAGCGATCGGATCGCCTGCAGCATGCGTTGCTCGTCGCTCAGCACGACCACGCTGTGTCCCAGCCAGCGTTCGGCGAGCGCGGCGACGGCCGGGTGGCTGCTCCAGCGCGCTGGCTGGGCGGCCCAGGTCGGCAGCATCTGACGCGCGAGGGCGCCTTGCACGGTGATGGCGGCCACGCCGTCGGCGTCGGTCCAGGTCAGTTGCATCGCGGTGTCGGCGTCGGCGCCGAAGCTGGCCGAGAAGTGACCGAGTGGGGTGTCTTCGGGCCATGCGACCGGTACCACCCGCTCGACCTGGACCCCCGCCTTTTCGAGCGCGCGCAATTCGGCGGCGATCCAGGCCTTGTCGATCGCCGCGACCCAGGCGGTCTGCCCGCCGGCCGCGCCGGGTGCCAGGGCGAGGTGCATCGCGCCAGGTTCGTCGAGCAGTTGCTCCTCGAGCACGCCGGCGATCGCGGCGCGCAGCCGCGCCGCCGGGGCCCTGGGCACCGGGATGCGGTGCCAGCTGACGTCGGTGTCCGCCAGAACCAGCACGACGCTGTCGGACTTGGGAAGCAGGCTGGCAGCCGCGCGGCCGCTCTGGGCTACCGTCAGGCCATCGGGCGTGAGCGCAAACGCGAGCTCGATCGCCGCATGACCCGGTGTCGGCGCGCGCGCAGCCTCCGAGCCGCCTTGCAGGCGCGGCCTCGCGGGGAGTTGGATCACCAGGGTCGACATAACGGCGGGGGGAGGCTAGCGCCAAAGGCGGGGTGCAGCAACGGCATCAGGCGTGGATCAAATGACCTGGCAAGTGTATTGGGTGCCTTAATGCACAAACGGCGGGGCGATCTCTGAGCCCGGGCGCATCAGCCGCCGTCGTGCAGGTTGACCCGGTCGCGGCTCAGCACCACGATGTCGAGTTGCCGGCGCTCGATCAACGAGCGCTCCTCGAGCACCCGATCACCCAGGCGCAAGCGGCCGTGGACGAAGAAGTAGCGGCTGGAGACGCCGACCCCTTCCAGGTTGGTCTGCGGGTCGGCCGGGAAATAGGCCCGGCCCGATTGACCGGCGATGTCACGCAGCGGATTGCGCTGGCGTTCCTGCAGCAGCCGCTGTGCGTTGCCCAGGCTCATGCCTTCGACCGCAGCGGCGATCACCTCTGCCGGCGCGGTATTGACGTTGACACGCGTGTCGGTGCCGGGCAGCAGGACGACCCAAGGCTCGAGGCGGCGGATGGCATCGGCGTCGATACCCAGCCAGGCGAGATCGGAGACGCGTTGGGGGGCGATGGCGCCTTCGCTGGGCGCGGCGCCCACTTCCGTCGTCATCGGCGCCCAGGCTTTGCGCAGCGCGGATGCAATGCGATCGGCGAGGTCGCTGGGCAAGCCCGCCTGTTCGCACAGGCGTTGCAGCACACGCAGTTGCGCCGGGACCACTTTGCCCTCGGCGTCGACCAGCTTGCGAAGATTCCAGCGCGCCTGGGCGTCGGAAATGCTGCCCGACAGGAAGGCCTCGATATCGTCGCCCTCGGCAAGGCTGTTGTTATCGCGGTCGGCGGCCAGGAAAGAGGACAGACGTGCCTCGGCCAGTGGCACCGCCCAGGGTTCGCCCAGGTGGTCCGCGCCACCGGTGCGCGCGTCTTCGCGCAGGATCAGACGCGCCCAGTCGCGCGCGCCTGCCAGAACCCAGGCCGACTGGGTGCGCGCCCGCTCGGCGCCTTCGGTCTGGATCGCCCGCCATTGCTGCCAGATCATGCCGGACGCCAGGGTCGCCACCAGGGTCAGGATCAACATGGCCAGCAGCAGTGCGGCGCCGCGTTGACGATGGGCGTGCGAGAGACCCTTCATGGCATCTGTGGCCCGAGCAGGACATCGCGTGTCAGGTTGCCCGCAAGGCCCGCGCCCTCAAAGCTGAGCGTGACACGCACGCCGGTGGGCAGGAGCGTGCGGGAGACGGGCGGCGCCGACGCACCGGGCGCCGGCGCCGCGACGCCGGCGCTCGACTGCGCATTGCTCCAGGCATTGCCCCGGTAAAAATAGACCTGCCAGCTCGCCACGCCGTCCTCCATGCGCAGCTGAGCGGCTTCATTGCCGAGCAACTGCTGGCTGGAGAGCCAGCTTTCCTGCAAGGCCGCCGGCTGAGTGACGATCGCACTGGTCCAGCGCAGCCAGCTCTGCTCGCGCAAGGACCAGGCCACGACCTGCAAACCCTCGGGCTGGCGCCGCACCATGCGCAAGGTGGCGCCGTCGAACGTCAAGGCGGGTACCAGGTTGGTGTTGTAGATCGACTGCAGGTCCTGCTCCCACTGCGCCAAGACCGTATTCAGGCGCAGGGTCTGTTCAATCCGCGCCTGGCTGATCGTGCGTGCGCGCGAAATGCCGTCCAGGCCCTGCCAGGCCATCCCGGAGAGCACGGCCATCAGCACCAGGGCCACCAGGACTTCGACCAGCGTGAAACCGGCCTGCGGGTGCGTGCGCTTGATCATGGCCTCAGTAGCGAGCCAGCACGGTCGAGAGTGTCAGCAAGGGCCCGGCGTCCTCGCCGGCGATGCTCACGTCGACGCGGCGGAAATTCGGGTTCGGCGTCGGGCGCACACGCAATTGACCCTGGTAGTTGTGGCCGAGTTGCTCGCAGCTGAAGTCGCTGTCGCCGATCCCCGGAAACTGGCGGGCCAGCTTGAGATTGGCGAGCTGATTGTCGGCACACCACTGCGCGGCACTGACGTCGACCAGGCGTTGTGCGTTGTTGGTCAGCGCGCCGGCCGCCTTGATGCCGGCACCGAGGGCGACGGCCACGATCGCCAGGGCGACCAGGACCTCGATCAGCGTGAAGCCGCGCGCCTGCGGCTTCACGGCGCGTCCGACTCGACCACCGGCCCGAAGGGCTCCAGACCATTGCTGGCCAGCACGACGCGGCGGTCTTCGAGGTGCAGCACGACACGCTGCGCCGGTAGCACCGGTTCGGGTCCGAGCACGAGGGCGCGGGCACCGGGGATCTCGGCAGAAACGCCTTCGCCCAGCCAGCGGGTGGGCATCGCCGCACTCTGCGGCAAGCCGACGAAGCGAAAGTGCGCGCCGTCGGATGCAGTGGCGTCGGTGGGCGACCAGTGCACTGTGAGGCCCGAGGCGCGGGCCTCGGCACGTGCTGATTCGAGCAGTGCCGACAAGCGAGCGCCTTCTTCGTCGAGACGGCCTTGCGTCCCGTCACGCAGCGCGAGGGCGACCAAGGAGGTGCCGAGGGCGATCAGGGCCATCACCACGATCACTTCGATCAAAGTGAAGCCCGCGCTGCGCGATACGCGCCGCAGCGCGCTGTTGCTATTGCCAGGAGCCGACATCCGCATCGTTGCCTTCGCCGCCCGCCTGACCATCGGCGCCGAAGCTGAAGACATCGATCTCGCCCTTCACGCCCGGGTTGAGGTACTGGTAGGCGCGGCCCCAGGGGTCATTGGGCAGCTTGTCAACGTAGGGTTTCCAGTTCGGCGGCACGCTGCCGACCGTGGGCTTCTTGGCCAGGGCATCGAGGCCTTGCTCGGCGCTCGGGAAGCGCTGGTTGTCGAGCTTGTAGAGCTTCAGGGCCTGGACCAGGTTGTTGACATCGGTGCGCGCCGCAGTCACGCGGGCATCGTCGGCCCGGTTGAGCACGTTGGGGACGATCAACGCGGCCAGCACACCGATGATCACCAACACGACCAACAACTCGATCAGGGTAAAGCCACGCGTGGCGACGCGGGTTGATGGTTTGGGCGGAGTGCGGGTCATGGGTGTGATGGGCAACGCGGCGTGCAGCATGCACGCGGGAAGGAGGTCGCAGCGACCTGGGAGTCGGCGCTTCAATGATAATCGCGACCCATGACGCTTCGCCTCGTTGCATTCGTGATCTGGGCCGCGGTTGCGGCCAGTGCGATGTTCTGGGCCTTGCGGCTGGGCGTGTCTGCGCCGGCAGCGCCGGCGCACACGGCGGCGGCCGTCGGTGCCGCGCCAATCCAGGGCGACCTGACGCGCGTGCTCGGCGCCGCGCCGGTGCGCGAGGTGGACGGCGCCGATCGCGTGGTCGAAACGCCCTTGTCGTCGCGCTTCAAGCTGCTCGGCGTTGCCGCGCCGCGACAGGGCGGTGACCGCAACGGGCTGGCCCTGATCGCCGTCGACGGCAAGCCGGCGCGCAGCTATGCGGTGGGATCGGCGGTCGACGGCGACATCCTGCTGCAGTCGGTCTATCCACGCGGGGCGCGGCTCGGCGCGAAGGGGACGACGCCGCAAGTGACCCTCGAATTGCCAGCATTGCCTTTGCCCGCGACCGGCAGCTTGCCCATGCAGCCGGCGCCGGGTTTGCTCGGATCGGTCGCGCCCGCAGGGGTGATGCCGGGTGCGGTGGCGTCACCGCCGGTGCCGGTTCCGGTGCCCAATGAGGCGCCGCAGGGCGACCCTCCGACAACACGCGCTGATCGCGTCGACCGTTAGGCCCGCCAGCGGATTTCAGCCGCCGCGGGGGCCTAGTGGCCCGAGCGAGCTGTCGGCACCGCCAGGGCGGGAGGGGCCCGGGTCTTCGCCTTCGGCGACTTCACTGAGCAAGGCCGCCGCGGCGCGAACGAGCGGCCAGGCCAGGGTCGCGCCGGTGCCGTCCAGGCTGTCCATGCCCAGCTCGAGCAGGGCCGAGGTGCGGAACAGGGTCAGGGCGACGTCCATGCCGTTGTGGCTGTGGCTGCGGCAGAACACGCAGTAGTCGGTGATCGGCGAGGCAATCCTGGCGGCGACCATCAGGGCCGCGCAGGCGGGCAGCCCGTCGACCATGATGAGGTGGCGGCGGCTCGCGGCCACCAGCATCATGCCGACCATCATCGCGATCTCGAAGCCGCCGAAGGCCGCCAGCACTTCGACCGGATCGATGACATCGCGATGCCGGTTCTGTGCGGCCTGTGTGACGACCAACAGGTGGGACAGACGCGCCGGGTCCATGTCCTCGTTCGACATCAGCAGGTCGCGCAGCGGTGTGCCCGCCAGGCGAGACAACATCAGGGTCGCACTTTCGTGGCCACCGACCGCCAGACCGGCGCATGCCAGCAGGTTGCCCGGCAGCGACTCACCGATTTCCATGCCGGCCCGGATCGCGGCCTGGGCCTGGTCGATCGACATGGCTGCACCGACGCGGGCGTTGCGTGTGCCGTGGGCGATCTTGCGCATCAGCAAGCGGTCGTGTGGCGCGAGGCGTTCGGCCATACCGGCATCGACCACTGACAGCGTCAGCCCATGGATCCGGGCAAACACCGCCACCGGCAACTGGCCCGTCAGCGCTTGCCAAGCCCGCTCGGCCGTGCCCTGACCAGGCAGGGTCGGCAAGCCCTCGACCGCCAGGCCGTGGTCACCGGCAAAGAGAACCAATTGCGGCTCGCGAAAGCGAGGCTTCAAAGTGTTCTGGATCAGCCCGATGCGCACCGCCAAGGGCTCCAGCTCACCGAGGCTGCCAATGGTTTCGGCACGGCGCTGCAGCTTGTCTCGCAATGCGCGCTCGAGCAACGCGTTCGAGCTTGGCGTGATCAGGGACCGGTTGCTCGGCGACATGGCCGCCAGTGTAGGACGCCCTCGCCGGCGCCCGCCGTGAACTAACTCAGGAACAGCCCGTAGACGGGGTTGTCGGTTTCATCGACATAGGGATAGTCCAAACTGTCGAGGAATTCGCGCAGGGCGCGCTTGTCGCTGGCCGGAACCTGCAGGCCTACGAGGATGCGTCCGTAGTCAGCACCCTGATTGCGGTAGTGGAACAGGCTGATGTTCCAGTCCGGATGCAGTGCGGCAAGAAAACGCATCAAGGCGCCGGGCCGTTCCGGAAAGATGAAGCGGAAGATGCGCTCCTGGCGTGCCAGATCGGAGCGTCCGCCGACCATGTGCCGCACATGCTCCTTGGCCAGTTCGTCGTCGGTGAGATTGACGGTGGCAAAGCCGTGGCGCACGAAGTTGCGCTCGATCTTGTCGGCCTCGTCGCGCTGGGTGACGGCAATGCCGACGAAGACATGCGCCACCGAGGCGTCGGAGATCCGGTAGTTGAACTCGGTCACGCTGCGCGGGCCGATCAGTTCACAGAAACGTTTGAAGGAGCCGCGCTCCTCGGGAATCGTGACCGCGAACAGGGCCTCGCGCTGCTCACCGAACTCGGCCCGCTCGGCGACGAAGCGCAGGCGGTCGAAGTTCATGTTCGCGCCGCAGGTGATGGCCACGAAGGTTTGTCCCTTGGCCTTGTGCTCGGCGACGTACTGCTTGACCGCGGCCACGCCCAGCGCACCGGCCGGCTCGAGGATGCTGCGCGTGTCCTGGAACACATCCTTGATCGCGGCACACACCGCGTCGGTATCGACGACGACGTAATCGTCGACCAGCGCGCGCGTGAGCCGAAAGGTCTCTTCGCCGACGAGCTTGACCGCGGTGCCATCGGAGAACAGGCCCACGTCGTGCAGGGTCACGCGGCGACCGGCCCGCACCGAGCGCAGCATGGCGTCAGAGTCTTTGGTCTGAACGCCGATGACCTTGACCTCGGGGCGGACCGCCTTGACATAGGCGGCGACACCCGAGATCAGGCCGCCGCCGCCGATGGCCACGAACACCGCGTCGATCGGGCCCTGATGCTGACGCAGAACTTCCATCGCCACCGTCCCCTGGCCGGCGATCACATGCGGGTCATCGAAGGGATGAACGAAGGTCAGGTCCCGCGAGGCTTCGAGCGACTTGGCGTGGGTGTGGGCGTCGGAGTAACTGTCGCCGTGAAGCACGACTTCGGCGCCGAGCGCGCGAACGGCATCGATCTTCAGTTTCGGCGTGGTCACCGGCATCACGATCGTCGCCTGACAACCGAGCTTTCTGGCCGACAACGCGACACCTTGGGCATGGTTGCCAGCCGAGGCGCAGACCACACCGCGGCCGAGTTGCTCGGCCGACAGGTGGGCCATCTTGTTGTAGGCGCCGCGAAGCTTGAAACTGAAAACCGGCTGCTGATCTTCGCGCTTGAGCAGGACCTGGTTACCCAGGCGGCGTGACAGCGTGCGCGCCACTTCGAGCGGCGACTCGATGGCAACGTCGTAGACCTTTGCCGTCAGGATCATCTGCAGGTACTCGCCAAGCGCCTTGCGCCGCGTCCGGCCTGAGCCTGCCATGTACTGGATCTCCGTCTGTATTGCGGTGCATCATATGCGAGCGCTCCGAGTCGTCCGGCGCATGAAAAAGGCCCAAGGCTTGCGCCTTGGGCCGAATCCACCCGTGGAGCGGTGGAGGAGACAACCGGGGCAGACAATCGACTTCGATTGCTGCGCTGCGAAGCCAGTCTAGCCGCTGAGATGTTGCACTGCAATATCAAACTCGCAACAGGCGTAGAGCGGTTTCAGGACTCGCATTGATGCGGTGCACAATGCACCGCATCGGACTGAATTCGGATTGCAAACGGTGCGGAGTGCGAGCGATGGAATGCACGATTGATTGGGTCCCGGCGACCGGCATGGGTTTCGTGGCCGAAACCGGCAGCGGACATCTGCTGACCATGGATGGCGCACCCGACGGCGGCGGCCGCAATCTCGCCCCGCGTCCGATGGAGACCGTGCTCGCCGGCACCGGCGCTTGCACCGCATACGACGTCGTCTTGATTCTGAAACGCGGGCGTCACGCCGTGACCGGTTGTCGCGTCAAGCTGAGTGCCGAGCGCGCACCGAGCGACCCGAAGGTCTTCACCCGGATCCAGATGCACTTCCTCGTCAGCGGGCAAGGCCTGAATGCGGACGCCGTGGCACGCGCGGTCGCGTTGTCGCACGAAAAGTACTGCTCGGCCACCAGCATGCTGGCCAAGACCGCTGAGATCACAGTCAGCCACGAGATCGTCGCTGCCTGAGCAGCGCGTCAGATCCTGTGGGCGACGGTGGTCATCACCTTCGCTGCCAGGCGCATGGCCAGGCGCAGCGGCAGGGGGAGCGGGGCGCCGCCGGCCTGTTGCGCGGCGCGCCCATGCTGCGCTTCGTCGTCCTTCATCTGCGCGACGATGGCTCTGGAGATGGTGTCGCGCTCCGGCAAGCGCGACAGGTGTCCGGCGAGATGCTCTTCGACCTGGCGCTCGGTTTCGACGACGAAGCCCAGGCTCCAGGCATCGCCGGCGCGCCCAGCCGCCAGGCCGAGCGCGGATGCGCCGGCATACCAGAGCGGGTTGAGCAGGCTGGGCCGATCCCCGAGTTCCCTGAGGCGACCCTCGGTCCACGCCAAATGGTCGGTTTCCTCCTGCGCTGCCACCGCCATCTGGTCACGCAAGGATGCTGAGCGGGCGGTCACTGCCTGAGCCTGGTACAGGGCCTGAGCGCAGACCTCCCCCACGTGATTCACGCGCATCAGGGCACCCGACAAGCGGCGCTCGGCCGGCGTCAGTTCCAGACCTTCGGCGGCTTGGGGCGATTGGCGCCGAGACCGCGCGTTGCCGCTGAGGGTCTTGAGCGCCGCGTCTGCGGCGGCCAGTGTTCGATCCATGCGGGAGATCGCCATTGCGCAAGGATATCTCGGCTCGTCACGCGAAGTCGGCACTGACATGAAGGGCCGCTGGGGAACTGGTTCGTTGCTAGCGGACAACAAGAGCGATAGAAATCAGCGCCAACGCTTTGCAGCGGCTGAGGCGTCTGGTGCAATACGGCAACTTCCGCTGAGGAGGTTGCCTGATCAGCCCTCTTGCCGGGACGGGTAGATTTTCCCGGGTGGTTCCACGATCGGACCCCTTTTTAAACCTAGGAGATAGTTGCAATGAAAAAATCTCTGCTCGCTCTTGCTGTGCTGAGCGCGTTCGCTGGTGCCGCCTCGGCGCAATCGTCGGTCACCCTGTCGGGCATCGTCGATGCGGGTATCAGGGGTGTTGGTTCCGACGAACAGCTCACCGGCTCCCAGTCGGGCTACAACGCCTTCACGATCTCCGGTCGTGAGGATCTGGGCGGTGGCATGACCGCCTTCTTCACGCTCAACCATCGCTTCCAGATCCAGAACGGCCGCTCGAACACCAGTTCCGCTGCGCCGGGTACTGCGAATGGTGATGTGTTCTGGCGCAATTCCTTCGTCGGCCTGGGCAGCGGGTTCGGCGACATTCGCCTGGGCCGCATGCTGATGCCGCTGCAGGACATGAACGGTGGCTTCGATGCATTCGACACCGGTTATGCCGGCGGCACCCACACCGGCGGCCTGACGGCCACGGTGCGCGCCAACAGCACGGTCTACTACCGTTCGCCGGCATTCGCTGGCTTCACCTTCCACGCCGCGTACGCGTCAGCGGCAGGGCAGACCGCTTTTGATACGCAGGGTAGCTTGGCCAATGGGTTGGGTTTCCAGGTTCCGAACGCTGCGGTGGCGGCCGGTCAGACGAACCCGCTGGGCTTTGCGCTGCGCTGGTCGGCTGGTCCCTTCACCGTAGGCGCTGCGATGGACGAGAACGTCGCAGGTTACGAGACCTACGGCTTGTACGGTTCTTGGAACGGTGGCTTCATCAACCTGTATGGCCAGTGGGAGCATGGCGCTATCAACA
The DNA here is from genome assembly GCA_036522975.1 of Burkholderiaceae bacterium. Classification (GTDB taxonomy): domain Bacteria; phylum Pseudomonadota; class Gammaproteobacteria; order Burkholderiales; family Burkholderiaceae_C; genus CADEEN01. Next base: position 11,346 of record DATDES010000115.1, read on the forward strand.
ACGCCGGCGGCACCCTGTACGAAAAGATCGACGCCTACTCGATCAGCGC
>DATDES010000116.1:0-3431 GCA_036522975.1 Burkholderiaceae bacterium
AGAAGTCACGTTCCATGTCGGCCTGGATCTTTTCCAGGGTCTGGCCGGTGCGGTCGGCATAGATCTTGTTGAGTTGCTCGCGGGTCTTCAGGATCTCGCGGGCATGGATCTCGATATCGGTGGCCTGTCCCTGAGCGCCCCCAGAAGGCTGGTGGATCATGATGCGCGAATTCGGTAGGGACAGGCGCTTGCCCTTGGCGCCGGCCATCAGCAGGAACGAGCCCATGCTCGCCGCCAAGCCCATGCACATCGTCGACACATCGGGCTTGATGAACTGCATTGTGTCGTAGATCGACATCCCGGCACTGACGCTGCCGCCCGGCGAATTGATGTAAAGAAAAATGTCCTTGTCCGGGTTCTCGCTCTCGAGGAACAGCATCTGCGCAACCACCAGGTTGGCCACCGCATCATTGACGGGCCCGACAAGGAACACGATGCGCTCGCGCAGCAGCCGGCTGTAGATGTCGTAGGCACGTTCGCCGCGGCCCGACTGTTCGATCACGATGGGCACCATGCCCAAACCTTGCGTTTCCTTCGCGCTCATCTGATTCCTTGTGTGAATGCTCTCTCAGGTGATTATGTCGCCAGAAAAGACAAGGGCGCCGTGCCCTTCGGCGCGGCGCCCTGCTGCAAATGGGGCTATCAGGCGGTCATCAATTCGTCGAACGGCAGCACCTTGTCGGTAACCTGCGCGGCGGCGAGCACATGGTTCGCGACGTTGTTCTCGATCACCACGGCCTCGACTTCGGCCATGCGTTGGCGGTCGCTGAGATACCAGCGCATGACTTCAGCCGGCTTCTCGTAACTCTGGCTCATCTCTTCGATGTGCGCCTGCAACTGCTCGGGCTTCGCCTGCAGGTTCTTTGCCCGCACGAGTTCTGCCACCACCAGACCCAGGCGGACGCGGCGCTCGGCCTGCGCCGTGAACAATTCGGGCGGGAGCGCCACCGTGGCAGCATCCTTGACGCCGCGCTGCTTCAGGTCAGCCCGCGCAGCTTCGACCAGGCGTTCGACTTCGCCTTCAATCAGGGCCTTGGGCAGGTCGAGTTCGGCGCTGGCCGCCAGCGCGTCCATCACCGCCGCCTTGTTGCGGCCCTGGACCCGGAACTTGACCTCGCGCTCGAGGTTCTTTCTCACGTCGGCGCGCAGTGCCTCGACGGTGCCGCCGGCAATGCCCAGGGCCTTGGCCAGGGCCTCGTCGACGACCGGCAGCGTCTGCGCTTCGATCTTCTTCATCGTGACCAGGAAATCGGCTTCTTTGCCCGCGACGTCCTTGCCCTGGTAGTCGGCAGGAAAGGCGACCGGGAAGGTCTTGCTCTCGCCGACCTTCATACCGCGAACACCCTTGTCGAACTGCTCCAGCATCTGGCCTTCGCCGATGATGAACTGGAAGGCGTCGGCTTTGCCGCCGGAGAATGGCTCGCCGTCGAGCTTGCCTTCGAAGTCGATCGTCACGCGGTCGGTCTCCGCGGCGCCTTCCGCCGCCGGTCGCTGTGCGAAGGTCCGGCGTTGCTTGCGCAGGATGTCGATGGTCTTGTCGATTGCGGCCTCACTGACTTCGGTCGACACCCGCTCCAGCGAGACGGCCGACAGATCGCCGAGCTTGACCTCCGGGTAGACCTCGAACGTGGCATCGAAGGCGATCTGGCCCTCGGCGCTGCCTTCCTTCTGCGTGATGCTGGGGGTGCCCGCCACACGCAACTTCGCCTCGTTGGCGGCGCTGGCAAAGGCCTCGCCGACCTTGTCGTTCATGACTTCATAATGCACCGAGTAGCCGTAGCGCTGGGCCACGACCGACAGAGGCACTTTGCCGGGCCGGAATCCGTCGGCCTTCACTGTGCGCGACAGCTTCTTCAGCCTCGACTCGACCTCGCCGTTGATGGTGTCAGCAGCCAGAGTCAGGGTGATCCGGCGTTGCAGTTTTTCCAGGGTTTCGACAGTGACCGTCATGATGTCAACTCGTGATGTATAGAGACTGTGTCTGGTGCGCGGGGGGGGACTCGAACCCCCACACCATCGCTGGCGTCAGGACCTAAACCTGGTGCGTCTACCAATTTCGCCACCCGCGCGAGGGAGAGCATTGAACACGACGGCGGGGTCGCTGAGCGACCTCTTCAAGGTGTCCTGAACCCGTGATTCTAGCTTGCTGGCCTGGGTTCTCGTTTCACCCTGAACCACGCCGCATACATCGCTGGCAGGGCCAGCAGCGTCAGTGCGGTCGCGACAATCAGCCCGCCCATGATGGCCACCGCCATCGGCCCCCAGAACACGCTGCGCGACAGCGGAATCATCGCCAGCACGGCGGCCGCCGCGGTCAGCACGATCGGCCGAAAGCGACGCACGGCCGACTCGACGATCGCATCCCAGGTCGGCACACCACGCCGACGGTCCTGCTCGATCTGGTCAATCAGGATCACCGAATTGCGCATGATCATGCCGGCCAGCGCGATGAAACCGAGCAAGGCGACGAAACCGAAGGGCCGATTCAACAGCAGCAAGGCCCCGGCGACGCCCGCAATGCCCAGCGGCGCGGTCAACACGACCAGGATCGAGCGCGACACGCTCTGCAGCTGCAGCATCAGCAGCGTGAACATGATGAACAGCATCACCGGCACGCCGGCGGCGATCGAGCCCTGGCCCTTGCTGCTTTCCGCCACCGCGCCGGCAATCTGGATGTCGTAGCCGACTGGCATGCGCGCCTTCAGCTTCTGCAGTTCCGGCCAAACCTGGAACGTCACGGTTGGTCCCTGCACGCCCTCGACGACGTCGCCCTGTACGGTGACCGCGAAGTCGCGGTTCTCGCGCCAGATCACGCCCGGCTCCCAAGCCAGTTCGCCGTGCGCGATCTGCGACAGCGGAATCGCACGGCCACTCGCGGTGGGCAGGTAGGCCGCCGCGAGGTCGGTGATCGCATTGCGCTCCTCGGCCGGCTGGCGCAGCACGATGTCGATCAAGCGGTCGTCTTCGCGGTACTGCCCGACCGTCGTGCCCGACAGCACGGTGCGCGCGGCTTGGGCCAGCCCGGCGCTGGTGACCCCGAGCGCGCGTGCCTTGTCCTGGTCGATGTTCAAGCGCAGCACCTTGACTGACTGGTTCCAGTTGTCGTTGACGCCGCGCATGTTCGGATTCGCCCGCAGCACGGCCTTGGCCTCGTCGGCCCACGCGCGCACGCCGGCGACCTCGGGACCGACGACGCGGAACTGCACCGGGTAAGGCACGGGCGGCCCGTTCGGCAGCAGCTTCACGCGCCCGCGCACTTCAGGGAACTCCTCGGCCAGCAAGACCGGCAAGCGCTTGCGCAGGTCCTCGCGCGCGACAATGTCCTTCGGCAACACGATCGACTGACTGACATTGCTTTGCGGGAAGACCTGATCCAGCGGCAAGTAAAAGCGCGGCACGCCCGAGCCGATCCAGGCCGTGACCGAAGCGAC
>DATDES010000117.1:0-2875 GCA_036522975.1 Burkholderiaceae bacterium
CACGGCCATGTTCAACCCGCTGCCCGCCATCGCCCTCCTGCCCGTGGCGATGCTGTGGTTCGGGATCGGCGAGCGCAGCCTGATCTTCGTCCTGGTCCACGCCGTGCTCTGGCCCCTGGCGCTCAACGCGCTGCAAGGCTTCACCGCCGTGCCCGAGACCTTGCGGCTGGTCGGGCGCAACTACGCGCTTAGTGGTGCATCCGGGAAGAGGGTGGAGGTTTCCGGGGCTGCGGCTTACAACGGATCATGCCGATCGGAGGGAGCCCGGCCATGACCATTCGCGTGCGTGCAGTAAGGGAGGAGGAGAGACGGACGCTGGGGCAAATGGCTCGCTCGCACACTTTGGGCGCTGGGCTCGTGCGGCGAGCCCAGATCGTTCTGCACGCGCTCGACGGCCTGAAGGCGACGGAGATCAGCGTCCGTATGGGTCTGTGCGGCGCGACGGTGCGGCACTGGCTCCAACGCTTCAACGCACGCGGCCTGCCAGGGCTGGAGGAGGACGTACGCAGCGGGCGGCCACCGACCTACTCCGCGGCGCAGAGGAGTGCCGTGATCAACACGGCGCTGACCCGTCCGACGGATCTGGGCCTGCCGTTCGCGTCCTGGACGCTGGATCGCCTGGTCGCCTGGCTGAGTGAGCAGGGCATCGCCATGCGCCGCAGCCGTATCAGCGAGATCTTCATCCAGGAAGGTCTCAAGTGGCGGCACGAAGAGACCTGGTTCGGCACGCGGGTCGATCCTGACTTCGCGCGTAAAAGGGGGCGGTTGAGCAGCTCTACACGGCGCCACCGGCCGACAGCGTCGTCGTCTGCCTCGACGAGATGGGACCGCAGGCCAGCAAGAGCTACCCAGGCCAACGGCTTGTGAGGCCAGCCGGCCCGACCGCCGAGCGGGCCAGGCAGGAGATCGACTATGGCCGGCGCGGTGTGGCCGGCTATGTCTTCGGCGCCCTGCAGCCGGCGACCGGGGCAGCGTTCACCCTGACCTATGAGCGCCGCACCACGGTCAACTGGGTCGACTTCCTAAGCGCGGTCGAGGCTTGGATCGATCCAGCCGTGGGGCGGGTCTATGCGGTGGTCGACAACCTGAACATCCACAGCGCGCCCGATGTGCTGCTGTTCAGCCTGCTGCATCCGCGCTGGGAGTTCGTGTTCCAGCCCAAGTTTGCCGCTTACCTCAACCTGATCGAGCCCTGGTGGAAAGTGCTGCGCTCGCTGGCGTTGAAGGGCCGCCGCTTCGAAGGCTGGGCTGAAATCGAGAACGCCATCGCATGTGCCACGGCCTACTGGAATGACCATCGGCATCCGTTCATCTGGGGCCGCCGGCGCCGCCATCGTCCGTCTCAACGTCTCGGCATTGCAGCCGTCCCAAATCTCACACTGATTTAGCGGATGCACCACTTAGCTCGACTTTGGCCATTTGGGGTGGGCTCTGTCGCTGGCAGCGGTCGGCACGGGTGAGGCAGCGGAGCGGGTCGGCGGTAGACTGGCGGATCCCCGCCAGGAGAAGCCGCCATGCACCTGCCGGCCCGCTTCGCTGCCGTCATCGTAACCTTCACCCCGCTGTTCCTGCAGCAGCGAACGTGGCGCCATGCCGAGCTACTGCTGATCGGCGCCATTCTCGCCCCCGGCAAGCGCACCGTGACCAGCCTGTTGCGGATCACTGGCCTAGGCCGCGAGCGGCGGTTCACCAACTACCATCGCGTCCTCAACCGTGCCGTCTGGGACCCTTGTGCCGCAGCCCGCTTGCTGCTCGGCCTGCTGGTCACCGCCTTTGCCCCGAGGGGCCCGGTCGTGCTCGGGATCGACGACACGATCGAGCGCCGCCGCGGCAAACGCATCGCCGCCAAGGGCATTTACCGTGACCCAGTCCGCTCCTCGAAGAACCACTTCGTCAAGGCCAGCGGACTGCGCTGGCTCAGCCTGATGCTTTTGGCCCCCGTTCCTTGGACGGGGCGGATTTGGGCGTTGCCGTTCCTGACCGTGCTGGCCCCTTCGGAGCGCTACTGCCGCGAGCGCGGCAAGCGGCACAAAAAACTGACCGACTGGGCACGGCAGATGGCGCTTCAGGCACGTCGCTGGCTGCCCGGGCGCGAAATCGTGCTGCTGGGCGACAGCAGCTTCGCTGCATTGGAGTTCCTGGTGACACTGGCGAGGCATAGCCTCACCGGCATCACCCGCCTGCGGCTGGATGCGGCGCTGTACGAACCGGCGCCGCCGCGGCGGCCTGGGATGATCGGGCGCCCGCGTACCAAGGGTGCGCGCTTGCCGACCCTGGCCGAACTCCTCGCCCGTGAAGACACGCGCTGGATGCGGGTCACAGTGCCCGGCTGGTACGGCGAAGGCGATCGGGATGTCGAGATCTGCTCGGCCACCGCCGTCTGGCGCCACACGGGCCTGCCCGTCCTGTCCATTCGTTGGGTGCTGCTGCGCGATCCCCTGCACCGCTTCGATCCGCAGGCGCTGCTCTGCACCGATCCCGCCCGCGAGCCGCTGCAGATCGTCTGCTGGTTCGTCCAGCGCTGGCAGGTGGAGGTCACCTTCCGCGAGGTGCGCGACCATCTCGGCGTCGAAACCCAGCGCCAGTGGTCACACCGGGCGATCGCCCGCACCACGCCCTGCCTACTCGCGCTGTTCTCGATCGTGACCCTGCTCGCGGCACGCCTCGACCGTCGTGCCCGCTCGACCGTCCACATCGATGCTTGGTATCGCAAGCCGCGGCCGACCTTCACCGACGCCCTTGCCGCCGTGCGGCGGCAGTTCTGGAGCGAGCAGGGTTTACTGCTGTCGGGGCGGCAGGCCGAGGCGAGAAAACTCCGCCCCACGCTCCGGCACGGCATCGCCTACGCGCTCTGCCATGCCGCCTAATGGCCAAA
>DATDES010000118.1:0-3609 GCA_036522975.1 Burkholderiaceae bacterium
AGCGCACTGACGGCGATCGCTCCAGCCATCACCAGGGCCAGCGACGGATCCCAGGCGCCGGCAAGGTCGAGGAAGCCGAGCACCTTGGCGGGGTCGGCCATGCCGGAGACCATGAGCCCGACGCCGAACAGCAAACCGGCAATGAGCGAGGCGGCGGTGTTCACGGGCGGGATCCTCAAGCAGTGATCAGATGCCGCACAACGAATACGGTGGCAAAGCCGGCTCCCATGAAGGCCAAGGTAGCCACCAGTGAGCGCGGCGACAGGCGCGACAGTCCGCACACGCCATGGCCGCTGGTGCAACCGGCACCGTAGCGGGTGCCGACACCGACCAGCAGGCCGGCCACGGCCAGTGTTGCGGTGCCCGCATCGATGCGCGGCGTGGGCAGCGTGGCGGCGAATGCGTAAACCAGCGGCGCGCCGACCAAGCCGCCTATGAAGGCGATGCGCCAGCCGACATCGCCTCGCGCCGGCCGCAGCAGGCCGCCGACGATGCCGCTGATGCCGGCGATGCGGCCGTTCAACAGCACGAACAGCGTCGCCGCGAGGCCGATGAGCAGGCCGCCGGCCAACGCGGTCCAGGGGGAGAAGGCTTGCCAGTCCGGGGTCATGCACTTTCCTTCGCCGGTGTCGATCGGCGGATGGGCGCCGATGCAGCGAACGGGGCAGGTCGCTAAAGCTTCATCTCGAGCCGGAGCTGCCAGTTGACATACGAGCGCGCATTGCTGGCCACCGATTCGAGCTGCCCATTGGACACCACGCGGGTCTGCGTCAGGTAGTCCTGCGCCAGCGCGTTGCCCAGCGACAGGCGCAACTGCAGTTCGGGCTTGAAAACCCACAGCGCATAGGCATCGATGACCGTCTTGTCGGGCTGCACGGCCCAGCGATCGGTATCGAGGCGGATCTCGTATCCGGGGGTGTGATTGAGATTGCCGCCCAGCGTGAGCGGCAGGCCGCGCAGGCGGTAGTCGGCCCCGAGATTCAACGTGCCACCGGGTTGCTCGGCGAGGCGGTTGTTCGGACCTGGAATGCCATCGACACGCGACTGAAACAGGCTCAGGTTGCTGCGCAGATCGATCCGCGGTGCGTCATCGATGGCGTCGCTCAGTCGGAACTTGGCTTCGAGTTCGACACCCGTCGTGGCCGCGTCGCCGATATTCTGCGGCCGCGAGACATAGCGCGGGGTGCCGGGTGACCAGCTCACGTTCTCCAGCGCCACCACGTTGCGGATCAGGTCGCTGATCCGGCGATGGAACAGGTTGGCGCTAAGCACCCCGCCTTCGCTGAGGTAGCGCTCGACCGCGAAGTCGAGGCCGATCGCGATTTCGGGCCGCAGCGCCGGATTGCCGGCAGCGTCGGCGCTGAGTTCGGTGTTGGCGCCCGGGGGCGGGTCGATCACATTCAGCGACGGTCGACCGATCAGCTGATTGAGGTTGGGGCTGCGGTAACTGCGTGTCAGGCTGGCCCGGACCTGGTCGCGGCTCTTCGGGTCGGGCCGCCACACCGCGTGCAACAGGGGCGTGGTGACGCGGCTGACATTGCGCTCGACCGTGTCGTCGACTCCTTCGCCCTCGGTCGTGATGCCTTCGACGCGCAGACCGGCATGCGCGGCCCATTGCGACGTGATGTTCCACTCGTCCTGCACGTACACAGCGTAGCGGCGCGACGAGGCCGTCGCGTTGTCGCCGAACTCGGTGAGCTGCGGCACGCCGTCCCACAGCGTCGTCCGGTTCTCGACCCGGCGGTTGCGTTCGAGTTCGACGCCGCCGACCAGGCCGTGGCCGCCTTCAAGGGTGTTCGAGGCCTTGAGGCTCAGCGTCGCATTGCGGTCGCGGTTGTCGCTGCGGTCGTCGACTGTGCGGCTGAGCATGTCAGCCGCATCGAATTCCTCGCGCAGCGACGCGTTGCGCCAATGGCCGTCGCCGACCCCGAAGCGCCACTCGAGCCGCGTATCCGCCCCCACGCGGTGATTGAACTGTCCGTTCAGACGCAGGAGGGTGAAGCGGCCCTCGCTCTCGGTCTGGCTGCGCACGAACTCGAGCGGGTCGTCGGGGTCGGCAATCAGGTCCCTGACGCGGCCCCGGCTGGCGGTCCCGCCTTCGCTGTGGATCACGAGCGGCTGCAGCAGCGCGCTCATGCCTTCGTCGTTGCGCCATTGCAGGCGGCCGGTGGCGTGCAGGCCCTTGCGCGTGTCGCGCGACGAGGCGCTGCCCTCTCGCAGCAGGGTCGTCGTGGCATCGGCGATGTCCTGGCGCTGGGTGAGACTGTGGCCCTCGCTGTCCTGGATGCGCCGGAATGCCGACAGCGACCCGTTGAGGATCCAGTCACCGACGCTGTCGTTGCGGGTCCAGTTGAAGCTCGGCGACAGGTTGCCGTTCTCGAGGGCCGTGCCGACGCGCAGGTCGTTGAGGTGTTTGCGGAATCCTTCGCGCATCACGATGTTGATGCTGCCGGCGATCGCCCGAGCGCCGGTTTCGGCGGTTGGGGCGCGCAGGATCTCGATGCGCTCGATCTGCTCAGGCGCGATCGAATCGATCGAGAAGCCCGGGGGCACACGCTCGCCGTCCAACAGAATCTGGGTGTAGGCCCCGGCCATGCCGCGCATGCGCGGCCCACCGCCACGGCCGCCCGGCCCGGGCATCGTGATGCCAGGCAGGCGCTTCAAGACTTCGCTGGTCGTGCTGTCGCCGAAGCGTTCGATCTCTTCGCGGCCGATCACGATCTTGGCGGCGGTGGACTGGCGGCGCTGTTCGGCGTCCCCGGGGCGGTTGCCGGTCACGTCGATGCGTTGTGGGGGCGGTGCCGATGCAGCCGGGTCGGCAGCCGGGGGCGTCTGGGCGTGCAGGGGGCAGACTGCGAGCGCCAGCGCCATCAGGAGCACCGGCCGCAGGGGAAGATCCAATGACATGGGTCACGATTGTCGGCGACGCCTTGCGCGGCGTCGGCGCGTCGCGCGCCAGCGGGTATGCTGCGCTCACCGGTCGCCCCATCTATTGAAGGAGAGTCGTGGCCACACCCAACTACTCGTACGAGAAGCGTCAGCGCGAGCTGGCCAAGAAGCGCAAGCAGGAAGAAAAGCGCCAGAAGAAGGCCAATCCGCGCCCCGAAGGCGAAGCCGATTCGCCGGCCCCGGACGACGCGGCGGCGCAGGGCGGGGTGCAACCGGCGCCGGAACCGGGCCGCTGACGGGCCCGCCGATGCCGGACAGCGTGCCGGTGCTTTACAGCGATGGCACGCTGATCGTCATCGACAAACCGGCCGGCCTGCTGTCCGTGCCGGGCCGCGGCGCGGATCTGCAGGACTGCGCCGCCGTACGGGTACAGGCCCGGTTTCCCGATGCGAAAGTCGTGCACCGGCTCGATCAGGCCACCTCCGGGCTGATGGTGCTGGCCCGAGGCGTAGAAGCTCAACGAAAGCTGGGTCGTGCCTTCGAAGCGCGGCGCGTGGTCAAGCGCTATGTTGCCGTCGTCACCGGCCTTGTGAGCAGCGACCAGGGTTCGATCGACCTGCCGCTCTCCAGCGACTGGCCGAACCGCCCGCGCCAGCAGGTCGATCCTGAACGAGGAAAGCCTTCGTTGACACGCTGGCAGGTGATCTCGCGTGATGCAGG
>DATDES010000119.1:0-26077 GCA_036522975.1 Burkholderiaceae bacterium
GGCAGTACTTGTACAGCGCTTGGCGGTGGGCTGAGATGTTGCGCCGCCTTTCATTGCGCGACTTCGTGATCGTCCCTGCGCTCGAGGTCGAGTTCGCTGCCGGCTTCACGGTGCTGACCGGCGAGACCGGTGCCGGCAAGTCGATCCTGATCGACGCGCTGCAACTTGCGCTCGGGGCCCGCGGCGACGTCGGTGTGCTGCGCGAGGGTGCAGCGCGCGCCGAGATCGCAGCCGAGTTCGATGCGCCGCCCACGCTCGAGGCCTGGCTCGACGACGGCGGCTTCGAGGCAGGCGAGGCCCTGCTGCTGCGGCGCACGATCGACACCCAGGGCAAGAGCCGGGCTTGGATCAACGGCAGCGCGGCGACGATCGCGCAGCTGCGCGAGGTGGCCGACCACCTGCTCGAGATCCACGGCCAGCATGCGTGGCAGAGCCTGACCCGCCCACCGGCCGTGCGCGCCCTGCTCGACGCCCAGGCCGGCGTCGATGTGCGCCCGCTCGCGGCGCTGTGGTCGCAGTGGAAGGCGGCCGGCCTCGCACTCGAGCGCGCGCGCAGTCACAGCGCGGACATCGAACGCGATCGCGAACGCCTGGCCTGGCAGGTGGGCGAGATCGAGCGCCTGGCGCCCGCCGCCGGCGAGTGGGACGAGCTGAACGCCGAACACCAGCGTCTGGCACATGCCCAGGCCCTGATCGACGCGGCGCGCGGTGCCCTCGATGCGCTCTCCGACGCCGACAACAACGCCGCATCGCTGGCGCAACGCGCGAGCGATGCGCTGTCGGACGTGACACCCTTCGATGCACGCCTTGCGCCGGTGCTCGAGGTCGTGCAAGGCGCGCAGCTGCAGCTGCAGGATGCCGCACACACGCTGTCGGGCTACCTGCAACACACCGACGTTGACCCCGAACGTCTGGCGGCGCTCGATGCTCGGCTCGCGGCGTGGATTGGCTTGGCGCGACGCTACCGGCGCGCGCCCGAGGATCTGGCGGCACAGCTTGCCGAATGGCAGCACGCCTTGCGCGAACTTGCTGCGGCGACCGACACCGCGGCGCTCGAGCGCGCGCTGCAGGCGACCGAAGGCGCCTGGCGCGACGAGGCTGCGCGAATCAGCGCTGCACGCCGGCGCGCAGCCCCGCGCCTGGCCGAGGCCGTCACCCAGGCCATGCAGCAGCTCGGCATGGCGGGCGGGCGCTTCGAGGTCGCGCTCGAAGCTCAGGCAGAGCCGCAGTCCTTTGGCCTCGAGTCGGCCGAATTGCGCGTGGCCGGGCATGCCGGCAGCACACCGCGCGCGCTGGCTAAGGTCGCCTCGGGCGGCGAACTGTCTCGCTTGGCGCTGGCGATCGCGGTGTCGACGGCGCGAGGCGCCGTCGGGGCGGTGCCGCCGGCGCGCGACAGCGTCACCGGCGCCGGCACTCTGATCTTCGACGAGATCGACGCCGGCATCAGCGGCGCCGTCGCCGACACCGTCGGCCGCCTGATGAAGCAGCTCGGCCGCGAACGCCAGGTGCTGGCGGTCACGCACCTGGCCCAGGTTGCCGCTTGCGGCGACCAGCACCTGATCGTCAACAAGGCGATGCGCACGAGCGGCGACGTCGAGAGCGATGTGCAACCGGTGGCCGGCGAAGCACGCGTGGCCGAGGTCGCGCGGCTGCTCGGCGGCGAACGACTGGCGACCAGCCTGGCCCATGCGCAACAACTGATCGAGTTGGCCACGTCGGCGAAGCCGCCCGCCGAACCGGGCGCCAAGACACGCCGGAGCCGGGCCTGAGGCGACAGCGATGAGCGACCCTGACGTCACCGATAACGCCGAAGCCGCGGCCCCGCTGCAGCACCGTGTGGTCCTGGTGACCGGCATCTCGGGCTCGGGCAAGTCGGTCGCGCTGCATGCGCTCGAGGACGCAGGTTACTTCTGCGTCGACAACCTGCCGCCCGAGTTGCTGCGCGCCTTCCTGCGAGTCGAACGCAAACGCAGCGGCAGCATCCGGCTGCTGGCGATCGCGGTCGACGTGCGCAGCGCCGGCTCGCTGCCTCACCTGCTGCCGCTGATCGACGAACTGCGCGGCGAAGGTGTCGCCATCCAGTCCTTCTTCCTCGATGCCAGCACCGACGCGCTGGTACGGCGCTTCTCCGAATCGCGGCGTCCGCATCCGCTGACCGCTGACGGCGGCACGAGCGATACACAGCGCGCGCTGATTGAGGCGATCGAACTCGAACGCGAGTTGCTGGCCGAACTGCGCGAGGTGTCGACCGTCATCGACACCAGCCAGCTGCGGCCGGCGCAGCTGCGGCTGTGGGTCCGGCACGCGGTCAATGCACCTCGTGCGGGACTGACCCTGGTCTTCGAGTCCTTCGCGTTCAAGCACGGCGTCCCGCTCGACGCCGACTTCGTGTTCGACCTTCGCGTGCTGCCCAATCCGCACTACATCCGCGAGCTGCGCCCGTTCACTGGCCGCGATGCCGCCGTCGCGGAGTACTTGGCAGCGCAGCCCGAAGTCGGCGAGATGCTGTCGCAGATCGAGGCCTTTCTGGCGCACTGGCTGGACGCCTTCATCGACGACCAGCGCAGCTACCTGACCGTCGCGGTCGGCTGCACCGGCGGCCAGCACCGCTCGGTGTATGCCGCCGAGCAATTGGCCCGGCGCTTCCACGGGCGCGCGGCCACGCTGATTCGACACCGCGAGCAGGACGAGCGGGAACGATGGCAGAAGTGAGCGCCGGTGCCGGAGCCGCAGCGGCGCTGTCGGAGCTGGCCCTCTTCCCGCTGAAGAGCGTGCTCTTCCCGGGCGCCCTGTTGCCGCTGAAGGTGTTCGAGGCCCGCTACCTCGACCTGGTCGGCCGCTGCCTGCGAGAGCGCAAGGGCTTCGGCGTGGTGTGCCTGCTGCAGGGAAACGACCACGGCCGTGCCGGCGTGCGCTTCGAGCGTGAAGGGGTGCTCGCGCGCATCGACAAGGTGGACGCCGAGCAGGCTGGCATCCTGCACCTGCGCTGCACCGGCATGTATCGCTTCGCGATCGATGGCGAGGCACAGCAACAGGATGACGGCCTGTGGCTTGCCACGGCGATCCGCCAGCCCGACGATGCCGTGCTCGCCCCCGAGGCCGCGCTGCTGCCGACCGTGAAGGCCTTGTCCAACGCCATCGACGCCCTGCGAGAGCAAGGCAGCACGCCCTTCGCCAAACCCTACCGCTTCGACGATGCAGGCTGGGTCGCCAACCGGTGGTGCGAGATCCTGCCGATCTCGCGGGCCGCCAAGCAGCGGTTGATGATGCTGCCGGAGCCGCAGTTGCGCCTGCGTCTGGTGGACGAATACCTGCGCGGCAAGGGCGTCGTCTAGCCCGCAGCGAGGAGCCTGCGCACCGGTGCCGGCAGGCCGAGCTGCAGTGCCTCGTCGATCGTGAACCAGCGCCCCGCGGGCAATGCCAGCTCGAGCGCGCCCCGCCGTGCAGCCGCCAAGCGGCGTGGCAATTGCTGGCGCCAGGGCTGCAGATGCCAGTCGAAGTGCGTCAGCGCATGGTCGATCGGTGTCAGCGCTTCACCGTGACCGGGCCAGTCGGCCGCCTCAGCCCGCAATTCGTCGAGCGCGCCATACAGCGGCAAGGCCCAGAGACCGGCCCAGACGCCGCGGGGTGGGCGCTGGACCAGCCACACCCGGTCGCCGTCGCCGAGCCACAGCATCGCGTTGCCGCGCCGGGTGCGTTTGAGTTTGCGGGTCTTCACCGGGTAGCGTTCGGGCTCGCCGTCTCGATGCGCCACACACTGAGATCGCAACGGACACGCTCCACACTTTGGCCGCCGCGCGCTGCACAAGGTGGCGCCGAGATCCATCAGGCCCTGCGTGTAGGCCTCGATGCCGTCGTCTGGCACCATGGCCTGAGCGTGCTGCCACAGGACACGCTCGTGCGCCGCGACCGCGAGGTCATCGCCGAAGCCCAGGACGCGTGTCAGCACGCGCTTGACGTTGCCGTCGAGGATGGCGGCCCGCTCGCCGAAGCAGAAGGCCGCGATCGCCGCCGCGGTCGACCGGCCAATACCGGGCAGTTCGGCCAGCGCTTCGGCGCTACGTGGAAAGGCGCCACCATGATCAACCACCACGATCTGCGCACAGCGATGCAGGTGGCGCGCCCGGCTGTAGTAGCCCAGTCCGCTCCACAGCGCAAGCACGTCGTCGAGCGGCGCCGCGGCCAGCACACGCACATCGGCAAAGCGGGCCAGAAAGCGCGGGTAATAGTCGAGCACCGTCGATACCTGCGTCTGCTGCAGCATGACTTCGGACAGCCAGACGCGGTAGGGATCACGGCTGCCCTGCCAGGGCAGGTCGTGGCGGCCATGGACCCGCTGCCAGGCGATCAGCTTCGCGGCGAGGGCGCCGCCGGGCCGCCCGGCTCGCCCCATCAGCGGGCAGCGCTGCGCGAGGGCACCAAGGACAGGCTGGTCATCGCGCGCGACGGCGCACCGCCGTCGGTCGCGGGGGCGGCTCCGATCGCGGCCCCGTTCAGCGCGGCCGTGAAGCCGCGCACCCGCGTGGCCAGGTGTTGCCAGCGCGCGTCCTGCGACTCGAGGTCGCCGATTCGATGGTCCAGATCCCCGGCGGCGGCCTGGATGCGTTCGAGGCCGTCGCGCCGACGCTTGAAGCCGCGGCGGCGGTCGCGCAATTGCGAATCCACCTGGTTCGACGCCGACTTGTGCCACAGCTCGACTTCGCCGCTCGCATTCTCGAAAGCCATGCGCAGCTTGGACACCAGCATGCGCCGGAACTGTTCCATGAAGCGCGGTTCGGCCAATCGCAGGGCCTGCGACAGGCCCAGGTACTGGGCATAGCTGCGTTCAATAAGGTCGAGTTCGCGGTCGCAGCGCTCGAGCGAGGGCAGCCGGGTGAGCGTCAAGGCAAAGCCGTACTCACCGTTGAGCTGGTGAAAGCTGGCCTGAAGCATGTCGTGGATTTCCTGGCCGCGGCGCCGCGCGAGCACCAGGCGCTCACGCAGCCGCTGGCACAGCGCGAGGAAGGCCTTCTTCGCGCCGAGGTTAAAAAGGGTCGCGTTGGCCTCACGCTGCATGCGTGCAACCTCGTCGCGCAACTCCTCGCTGGACAGGCCGACCAGCAACTCGCGCAGCATGCGCGCATGCACGCCGCGCAACGCCACCAGGCGTTCGGTGCAACGCTCGAAGTCGTGCATCTCGCGGTCGACGCGTTCGATCAGGATCTGGACCTTGCCGCTGTTCTTGCCACGCAGGCCGCGCAGCTCGAGCATTTGCTCGGCAATCAGTCGGCGCTGGTCCGACAGGTGCCGCGCGGTCTGTTGATCGATGGTCTGTGCGGTATCGGCGATCAGGCACTCGATGACTTCACGCCGGCGCGGCAGCAACTGCGTGGCCAGCGCGTCCTCGAGCGCCGGCAGCCGACTGGCTTCGAGTGCGCCGGCGTCGCCGTCGATGCGCCCGGCCAGGGCCTGGCGAGCCGACAGCGGGAACACGCGGTCGCGGGCGACGTCGAGGGTCTCGGCCGTGCTGCGGCATTGCTGCTCGATCTGATCGGCGATCGCCTCTTCGGAAAGAAGCGGGTCGGCCAGCGCATCGATCTTGTTCAGGACCACGAAGCGCGTCATCGACTGGCCGCCGAGGTGGTCGCGCCAGACCGCGAGGTCGGACTTGGTCACTCCGGTGTCGGCGCCCAGGATGAAGACCACCGCATGAGCGGCCGGCAGCAGCGACAGCGTGAGCTCGGGCTCGGCCCCGATCGCGTTCAAGCCCGGCGTGTCGAGCACGACCAGGCCGCGCTTCAGAAGCGAATGCGGGTAGTTGATCGCGGCATGGCGCCAGGCCGGCACTTCGACCAGGCCTTCCGCCAAGCGCGGCGGGTTGTCGTCGGGAGTGTCGTCGTGCCAGAAACCGAGCGCTCGAGCGGTGTCGACGCTGACGGCCTTGGTACGGGTTACTTCGGTCAGCGCCTCGGCCAGGCGCTCGGGCGACTCGGCGTCCAGGCGGATGCGGGTCCACAACTCGGGCTTCTCGCGCAGGTCTGCCAGCGAGTGGGCTTCGAGGCGGGTATCGATCGGCAGCAGGGCCAGCAGGGCCGGGGTGTTGGGCTCGTAGCCGAGCTCGACCGGGCACATCGTCGTGCGCCCCGGGGTGGCCGGCAAGATGCGCCGGCCGGTATCAGCGAAGAAAATTGCGTTGATCAGTTCGGACTTGCCGCGCGAGAACTCGGCGACGAACGCGACGCACAGGCGATCCGACGCGAGTCGCTCACGCAGGCCGGCCAGGCTTCGTTCGCTGGCATCGTCGAGCAATTCATGGTCGAGCAGAAACCGCGACAGGTCCGCCACCTGGCGATCGAGGCCGCGACGCCACTGGGCCAGGGCGTCGAGTTGACCGGCGAGGGAGAGTTCCATGCAGGGCGGCGGCGGAGCGAACAGACAACGCCAGCTTGGCGCGAAGGAATCCTAGCGCAAGGGTCGTTGCCGGCCGTCCGGGCGATACAACTGCTGACAGCGCGCCCCGAGCAGCCGTGCAGCTTCGCACATGGGTCGCCCGCACGGAGCCGCGGGTCAGCGCTTCTGGCAGCCAGGGCAAAAAAACGTCGCACGCTGGCCTTGCACGATGCGCCGCAGTGAAGTGCCGCAACGCCCACAAGGCTCGCCCGCCCGACCGTAGACGCGCGCTTCGAGTTGGTAGGCACCGTCTGTGCCATGGGCATCGCGAAAGTCACGCAAGGACGAACCGCCGAGTTCCAGTGCCCGTGCCAGGACGCCGCGCACGCTGGCCAGCAGACGTTCTGCACGCGGCCGAGACAACTTGTTGCAACGTGCGCGCGGGTCGATGCCGGCCGCAAACAGCGCCTCGCAAGCGTAGATGTTGCCCGCACCGACAACGATGTCCCCAGCCAGGAGGGCGGTCTTGATCGCGCTGCGCCGCGCGTGCAGTGCCGCATGAAAGCGCGCTGGCGTCAGAGCGTCGTCGAAGGGCTCCGCGCCCAGGCGCGACAGCAACGTTGCCGCGGGCGGAGCGTCGAACCCCGGAGACCAGATCACCGCACCGAAGCGGCGCGGATCGGTCAGGCGCAAGACACCGCGGGTGGTGACCAGGTCGAAATGGTCGTGCTTACCCGGCGCCGAAAGCGTGCGCTCCTCGGTGAACGCCAGCGAGCCGGACATACCCAGGTGCATCAGAAGGCCACCGGAGGAATCCGCTCGGGTCGGTCGATCGTCGGTCAATGGCAACCAAAGGTACTTGCCGCGACGGATCGCAGCCCCGACACGGCGGCCCTCCAGGCCGGTCACCTCGCAACCCAGCGGCCAGCGCAACGGTGCCCCGAGGCGCACCGCGAGCACTTGCGCGCCGGCAATGCGCTCGGCAAAGCTGCGACGTGTGACTTCCACCTCGGGCATTTCAGGCATGAAGGCAATGATAGGAGGCCGCGCACTGAACGTCGGAGCCGCGCCGGACTCCTAGAATGTTCCGTACCGCAAAGGATCCCGATGCCTGCCCACGCCTCCACTCACCGTCGCCACGCGAATCAGGAGATCCGCGCGTGGCGAGTGCTCGCGCTGGCCGCGGCGATAGCGGTGGCACCGGCAGCGAACGCGCAGGCGCCTGCCAGCCAGCCGACAACCGCCGGACCCGGAACCCCTGCAAAGCCGAACTCGTCGCTCGATGCGCCGTTGTTCTATCAGCTGATCATCGGCGAGATCGAGTTGCGCAATGGCGAGGCAGGCAATGCCTATGCCGTGCTGCTCGACGCGGCGCGGCGCACGCGCGACGAGTCGCTCTTCAAGCGCAGTGTCGAAGTGGCGCTGCAATCACGTGCGGGTGAGCAGGCCTTGGCCGCAGCTCGCGCCTGGCGCCAGGCCCTGCCGGAATCGCTCGAGGCCCTGCGCTATGAACTTCAGCTGTTGGCCGCCCTCAACCGCAGCGCCGAGATCGCCGAGCCCCTGAAGGCCTTGCTGGCCCGCACGCCGGATGCCGAGCTCCCGGCGTTGATTGCGACTCTGCCGCGCCTGTTTCAGCGGATGAGCGACAAGCGCCAGGCGGCCGTGCAGATCGAGGACGTGTTGCAACCCTATCTGCAGCCCCCGCACGCCCGGCCCACACGCACGGCCGCACATGTGGCCAGTGGCCGCGCCTGGTGGATGGCGGGCGATGCGTCTCGCGCCCTTCGGCAGGCGGAACAGGCACAGGTCGACGATCCATCGGCGATCGGGCCGGCGCTGTTGGCTCTCGACCTGATGGGCTCCGCACCGAGCGCCGAAAAGTTGGTCACGAACCATCTGCAGCAACCCAATGCAGAAATTGCGGTGCGCCTGGCCTACGTGCGCGCGCTGAGTGGCGCCCAGCGATATGTCGATGCGATCGCCCAGCTGACGATCGTGACGCGCGACAAGCCAGAACTTCCCGCCCCCTGGCTCAGCTTGGGGGCCTTGCAGCTCGAGTTGCGCCAGGTGCGCGACGCGGAGTCCTCGCTGCAACGTTTCCTGGCCGCACGCAGCGCCGCCGCCGCAGGGGCGCCCGCGGCCGTGGCCGACACGGCCGACGCCGATGACGATGACGATGACGCCGATGTCAACCGCGCGGGCGACGGCGGCCAGACCCAGGCCTGGCTGATGCTGGCCCAGGCCGCCGACTTGCGTGGCGATGCCGCCGCCGCCAGCGCCTGGCTCGACAAGATCGACAACCCGCAGCGTGCCCTCGAAGTGCAGGCCCGCCGCGCGATGCTGCTGGCGCGCCAGGGCAAGCTGTCTGAGGCGCGCACCCTGGTCCAACAGGTGCCCGAACGGCGGCCCGAGGACGCGCGCGCCAAGCTCCTGGCCGAGAGTCAGGTCTTGCGCGAGGTCAAGCGCTGGAATGACGCGCACGCGGTGCTAGTGGCGGCCAGCGAGCGCTTCCCGGGCGACCCCGACCTGCTCTATGAGCAGGCCATGATGGCCGAGAAGATGATGCGCATCGACGAGATGGAGCGATTGCTGCGCCGAGTCATCGAGATCAAGCCCGACCACCACCATGCTTACAACGCGCTGGGCTACTCGCTGGCCGATCGCAGCCTTCGCCTGCCCGAGGCGCAGGCCTTGATCAAGAAGGCCCTGGAACTAGCTCCAGGTGACCCTTTCATTACAGACAGCCTGGGTTGGGTCGAATTCCGCCTCGGCAATCGGGCCGAGGCACTGCGCCTGCTGCGCCAGGCCTATGCATCCCGGCCGGATCCCGAGATTGCTGCGCACTTGGGCGAGGTCCTGTGGTCCGGCGGCGCGCGCGACGAAGCGCGCCGGATCTGGCGCGAAGGCCGCGAGCGCGATGCCGCCAACGAGGTCTTGCACGAGACCCTCGCGCGGCTGCAGGTCAAGCTTTGATTGGCGGCCGAGGCGCCGCGGCGCTGACGGCCGCGCTGGGTCTGCTCGCCGCCTGCGCAAGCACGCCGAGCCCGGCGCCTGACCTCGCCGGTCGCTTGGCAGTGCGCGTAGAAGCCCATGAAGGAGCGCCTGCCCGCAGCCTGTCGACGCAATTCGAGTTGCATGGCGACGCCCGCGCTGGCGAGCTACAGCTGACCACGCCGCTGGGCAACACGGCTGCGCAGGCACGCTGGCGACCCGGCCGCGCCGAACTGGTGACCAGCGAAGGAACGCGGGGCTTCACCGACCTAGACGCGCTGGGCCAGGATTTGCTGGGCGAATCGCTGCCGCTCGGGGCGCTGCTCGAGTGGCTGCGTGGCAAGCCCTGGAGCGGTGCGCCGCATGTTGCGGTCGGCAACGGCTTCGAGCAGCTCGGCTGGCGCATTGATCTGTCGCGCATCGCAGAGGGCTGGGTCCTGGCCGGGCGGGACCGCGCACCGGCCTTGTCGGTTCGCGCCCGACTGGATCGGCCGGAATGAGCCTGCATGCCCTTTATGACGTGCTGGCACCGGCCAAGCTGAACCTGTTCCTTCACGTCGTCGGCCGGCGCGCCGACGGCTACCACCTGTTGCAGTCGGTGTTCGTGCTGATCGACTGGTCCGACACGCTGCACTTCGAACGCCGCGCTGACGGCCGACTGCAGCGGCATGACCTGGGACCCGCACTGCCGGCCCAGGATCTGTGCCTCACGGCCGCGCGCCTGCTTCAGTCCGAGAGCGATTGCGCACTCGGCGTGGACATCTCGATCGACAAGCGCGTGCCATGGGCCGCAGGTCTGGGGGGCGGCAGTTCCGATGCGGCCAGCACCTTGCTGGCGCTGAACCGCCTGTGGGGGCTGGGCTGGCCGCGGGAGCGCTTGACTGCACTGGCCACCCGGATCGGCGCCGATGTGCCCTTCTTCATCGGTGGCCGCAATGCATTCGTCGAAGGGATCGGCGAGCGACTGACACCGCTCGAGTTCCCGCGGCAATGGTTCGCCGTGGCCAAGCCCCACGCAGGGTTGGCCACGGCAGACATCTTCAAGCACCCGGCACTGAGCCGCGAGTCGCCCGCTGCTATACTCTCGGGCTTTCTCGCAGACGCATCGAAATCCGGGTTCTGGGGCCAAGCTTACGGTCGAAACGACCTCCAGCCCCCTGCCGAAGCGCTTTGCCCCGAGGTGGTCCTGGCCGCCCGGTGGCTGGCGGCGCACTTCGGCAACAGCCGCATGACAGGCTCGGGCAGCGCGGTGTTTGCGAGGAACGGCATGGACGACCAGCCTCTGGTGACATGGCCGGCGGAGCCGCTTCCGCCGGGCTGGGTCGGTCGGATGTGCCGCAGCTTGGCCGAGCACCCCCTGCGGGACTGGGCTGACTGAGAACGGTTTTTGGGGCGATGGTGAAAGCCGCCGTCCTGTGTAGGGGAGTCGCCAAGTTGGTTAAGGCATCGGATTTTGATTCCGACATGCGAGGGTTCGAGTCCTTCCTCCCCTGCCAGATCTTCTTCATTGCGACCCCACTGCCCTGACCCCGCCGCCCTCGAAAGCCACCGCCGTGCTGTTCAACACCGTGCTTTTCACCGGCAATGCGAACCGGGACCTGGCCCAGGAGATCGCCTCGAACCTCGGCGTCGAGCTCGGCAAGGCCTCGGTCGGGCGCTTTTCGGACGGTGAGGTCACGGTCGAGCTGCACCAGAACGTGCGCGCCCGCGACGTATTCGTCGTGCAGTCGACCTGTGCGCCGACGAACGAGAACCTGATGGAACTCTTGATCATGGTGGATGCCCTGAAGCGCGCGAGCGCTCGCCGCATCACCGCCGTGATCCCCTACTTCGGCTACGCGCGCCAGGACCGCCGCCCGCGCAGCACCCGGGTGCCCATCAGCGCCAAGGTCGTCGCCAACCTGCTCGAGACGGTGGGTGTCGAACGCGTGCTGACGATGGACCTGCACGCCGACCAGATCCAGGGCTTCTTCGACATCCCGGTCGACAACATCTACGCCTCGCCGGTGCTGTTGTCGGACCTGAAGGGCAAGAACTACCGCGACCTCATCGTCGTATCCCCCGACGTCGGCGGCGTGGTCCGGGCGCGAGCACTCGCCAAGCAGCTCGGCTGCGACCTGGCGATCATCGACAAACGCCGCTCGGCCGCCAATGTGTCCGAGGTGATGCATGTGATCGGCGAGATCGACGGCCGCAACTGCGTGATCATGGACGACATGATCGACACCGCCGGCACGCTGGTGAAGGCGGCCGAGGTGCTGAAGGAACGCGGCGCGAAGAGCGTCTATGCCTACTGCACGCATGCGGTGTTCTCTGGGCCCGCGATCGATCGCATCAAGAAGTCGGCGCTCGACGAGGTGGTGATCTGCAACACGATCCCGCTGTCGGATGCGGCCAAGGCCTGCAAGAAGATCCGCCAGTTGTCGGTGGCCTTCCTGTTTGCCGAAACTATCCGGCGCATTTCGGATGGGGAGTCGGTGACGTCGCTGTTCGCCGAGCAGAACAACAACTTTTAGAAGAAGGACGGCGGGCTCCTTACAGGAGCCCTTGTCTTGTTGGCCTTTCGGCCTTTACCTGGAGCCCTGGTCGCGGGGCTCCCACTTTTGGAGTGAAAACCATGAAATTCGTCGCCTTTGAGCGTACGTTGCAGGGGACCGGAGCGAGCCGCCGCCTGCGCCTGAGCAGCAAGGTGCCAGGCATCGTCTACGGGGCGGGAACGCCCACGATGATCGAGCTCGACCACAACGCGCTTTACTTCGCGTTGAAGAAGGAGGCCTTCCACTCCTCGCTCCTCGAGATGGAGCTGGCCGGCAAGACCGAGAAAGTGCTGTTGCGTGACTTCCAGATGCACGCCTGGAAGCAGATCGTGCTGCACGTCGACTTCCAACGCGTCGACGAAACCACGCGTATCACCAAGAAGGTGCCGCTGCACTTCGCCAACGAAGAGAATTCGCCCGCCGTGAAGACCGACAAGTGTCTGGTCGCCCACGTCGTGACCGAGGTGGAAATCCAGTGCCTGGCCGCTCAGTTGCCCGAGTTCCTGACCGTGGATCTGGGCAACCTGGTCAAGGGCCAATCGCTGCACGTCAGCGACCTGGTGCTCGGCGAGGGCGTCAAGGTCGTGACCCACGGAAAGAAGAACCCGGTGATCGCAGCCGTGACCGTGCCGAAGGAAGAGGTCGAAGAGGCCGCCCCGGCGCCGGTGATTGCCGCGGCACCCGCCGACAAGAAAGCCAAGAAGACCGAGAAGCAGAACAAGAAGTGATCGTCGCCTGACGACGCGTCGGCCCCGCTCTGGCGGGGCCTTTTTTGTTTGCGTGGTCCCCTTATCATTCGACGCAACATGACGATCCGATTGCTCGTCGGCCTGGGCAACCCCGGCCCCGAATACGAGGCCACCCGGCACAACGCCGGCTTCTGGTGGATCGACGCGGTGGCGGCCAAGTTCGGTGCGCGGCTGGTGTTCGAGCGCAGCTACCACGGTTTGGTCGCGCGGGTGAGTCGTGCCGGAAGCGAGCCGCTCTGGTTGCTCGAGCCCCAGACCTACATGAACCTGTCGGGCAAGTCGGTCGGCGCGTTGGCCCGGTTCTTCAAGATCGCACCCGAAGAGATCCTCATCGCCCACGACGAACTCGACCTGTTGCCGGGCCAGGTGAAACTGAAGCAGGGCGGCAGCCATGCCGGCCACAACGGGCTGAAGGACATCGTCGCCCAGCTCGGCAGCGCCGACTTCTGGCGCCTGCGCCTGGGCATCGGCCACCCGGGCGTCAAGGCCGAGGTCATCCACTACGTTTTGAAGAAGCCGTCGCCGGAACACCGCGAAGCGATGGAGCACTGCGTCGCCCGCACGCTGGAGGCGCTGGACCTGCTTTTGGCCGGCGAAATGGAGCGGGCAATGATGAAGGTCCACGTCAAACCACCGCGCCCGAAGCCGGCGCCGGCGACTCCGGAGGGGCTGAAGACCTGAGAAAGATGCGGTACTTTTGCAGCGGCGTGCTGCTGGCCGCGTTGACTCTAGCCGTCGGTACGGCCGGCGCCGCATCGCAAAAGGTCTTTCGATGCGGAACTGACGGTCGCACCTACTCGCAGACGCCCTGCAAGGATGGCAGCGGCTACGAAGTCGACGCGAACGACAAGCGCAGCGCGGAGCAACGCAAGGACGCCGAAGCGGCCGTCAAGCGCGAGGCCGAGACGGTCGAGAAGATGCGGCGCGACCGCCTGGCGCGAGAGGCTGCGGCAGTCAAGCAGAACACCGGGGTTGTGAACAAACCCGTGGCGGCAGAGCCCTCAGCCTCGGCCGTTGCCAAGAAGAAGAAAAAGCCGACGCCCAAGCCCTCTCAAAGCTGAGGCGTGCCGACCGCGGGCGCCGCGAGCAGCTGCAGGCGCCGGTACTTGGCCCACAGGGATTCCTTCGACTCCATGTGCTGCGGGTGCAGCGGGATGCAGGCCACCGGGCAGACCTGGACGCATTGCGGTTCGTCGAAGTGTCCGACGCACTCGGTGCAGCGAGAAGGTTCGATCTGGTAGAACTCGGCGCCCATCGAGATCGCCTGGTTCGGGCACTCGGGCTCGCAGACGTCGCAGTTGATGCACTCGTCGGTGATCATCAGCGCCATGTCGTCATTCCCTGGGCGTGTTCGCCACCCGCTCCTTCAGTTTGTCGAGCACCAAGGGTGCCACGAACTTGGAGACATCGCCGCCCAAGGTGGCAATCTCGCGCACGAAGGTGCCGCTGATGTACTGGTACTGGTCGCTCGGCGTCAGGAACAGGGTCTCCACCTCGGGCATCAACTGGCGGTTCATACCAGCCATCTGGAACTCGTACTCGAAATCGCTGACCGCGCGCAAGCCGCGCACTACAACCTTGCCGCCGTGGTCGACGACAAAGTCGCGCAGCAGGCCGCGAAAGGCCAGCACCTCGACATTCGGATGCACCGCCGCGAGTGTTTGCGCGATGTCCAGGCGCTCACCGATCGAGAACATCGTGCGCTTGTGGTGGCCCACCGCGACCGCGACGATCAGGCGCTCGAACAACCGGCTGGCACGGGCGATCAGGTCCTGATGGCCGAGGGTCATCGGATCGAAAGTGCCGGGATAGACGGCGGTCAGGCGGGTGACGGATGTCATGGCACGACGGTGGGTGGAGGCAGTTTAGCCCCGCACGCGTGCGAACAGGTGCGAATGGACCGCCCCGGCGCGCAGGTGACGGTGGCAGATGAAGCCGACGGGCGTTGCCTCGATCTCCCGCCCTGCCTCGAGGTAGACGAATCCGCCGGGCGCGACCGTCGGCACCGCGGCGGCCAGAGCAGCGTCGGCAAGGTCGGCATCAAAGGGTGGGTCGAGCAGCACGAGCTCGAATCGCTCGGGACCGCATCGCGAGAGCCACGCCAGCGCATCGCCGGCCTGCACCCGGACCGCGTCGGCGCGCAGGCGCGTCTTCACCTCGGCCAGGGTCCGGACCAGGGCGGCATCGCGCTCGATGAGCAAGACCTCGGCCGCTCCGCGCGAGGCCGCTTCGAAGCCGAGTGCGCCGCTGCCGGCAAAGGCATCGAGCACGCGCCAGCCCGTCAGGTCCTGCCCCAGCCAGTTGAACAGGGTTTCGCGCACACGGTCTGGCGTCGGCCGCAGGCCGGGCCGGTCGGCCACCGGCAGCTTGCTGCGCTTCCACTGTCCGCCAATGATGCGGACCTCGTTCTTCACAGCCGGACCGGAATGCCGTCCCACGCGAGCAAGGCCTTGGCCTGGCCGACCGTGAACTCGCCGTAGTGGAAGATGCTGGCCGCCAGCACCGCATCGGCGCCGCCGATGCGGATGCCGTCGGACAGATGCTCCAACGCACCGACGCCGCCCGAGGCGATCACCGGCACCGGCACCGCGTCGCTGACGGCGCGCGTCAGTTCGAGGTCGAAACCGATCTTCGTGCCGTCGCGATCCATGCTGGTGAGCAGGATCTCGCCGGCGCCGAGTTCAGCCATGCGCGTGGCCCAGGCCACGGCATCCAAGCCGGTGTCCTTGCGCCCGCCGTGGGTGTAGACATGCCAGCCGCCTTCGGCCTGGCGCTTGGCGTCGATGGCCACCACGATGCACTGCGCGCCATATTTGTCGCTCGCGTCCCGGATCAGTTCGGGCCGCGCCACGGCCGCGGAATTGAAGCTGACCTTGTCGGCCCCGGCGTTGAGCAGGCGCCGCACGTCGGCCACGCTGCGCACGCCGCCGCCGACGGTCAGCGGAATGAAGACCTGCGCGGCCACCGCCTCGATGATCGGCAGGATCAGGTCGCGCCCGTCGCTGGTGGCGGTGATGTCGAGGAAGGTCAGCTCGTCGGCCCCCTGCTCGTTGTAACGCGCGGCGATCTCGACCGGATCGCCGGCGTCGCGCAACTCGACGAAGTTGACGCCCTTGACGACGCGCCCGCCCGTGACGTCCAGGCAGGGAATGATGCGCTTGGCCAGCATCAGGCCTGCGTGCCGATTTCGTCGGCGCGCCGCTGCGCTGCGGCGAAGTCGAGCGCGCCGTTGTAGATCGCGCGCCCACAGATGACGCCCTCGATACCGTCGCCTTCAACGGCGCACAGCTTCTCGATATCGGGCATGCCCGCCAGGCCGCCCGACGCGATCACCGGAATCGTCAGCGCCTGCGCCAATTTGACGGTGGCCTCGACATTGATGCCGGTGAGCATGCCGTCGCGGCCGATGTCGGTGTAGATCACGGCCTCGACACCGTAATCCTCGAACTTCTTCGCCAGGTCGATCACCTCATGGCCGGTGAGCTTGCTCCAGCCGTCGGTGGCGACCTTGCCGTCCTTGGCGTCGAGACCGACGATGATGTGGCCGCCAAAGGCGGTGCAAGCGTCCTTCAGGAAACCCGGGTTCTTGACCGCGGCGGTGCCGATGATGACGTAAGAAAGGCCGTCGTCGAGGTAGCGTTCGATGGTGTCGAGGTCGCGCAGGCCGCCACCGAGCTGGACCGGGATCTCGTCACCGACGGCGCGGATGATCGCCTTCACCGCCGGCTCGTTGACCGGCTTGCCCGCAAAGGCCCCGTTCAGGTCGACCAGGTGCAGCCGCCGCGCACCCGCCGCGAGCCAGCGCCGCGCCATTGCAGCCGGGTCCTCGCCGAAGGTGGTGGCAGCCTTCATGTTGCCCTGTTCCAGGCGCACGCAGTGGCCGTCCTTGAGGTCGATCGCGGGTATCAGCAGCATGGTGAGGGTGGAGGGAGAACGCCCAAAGCTTCGGAATCAGGGGTTCCAAAGGAGGAAGTTGCGGTACAGGGTCAGACCGTCGGCAGCGCTCTTCTCGGGGTGGAACTGGGTGGCAAAAATGTTATCTCGCGCCAGCGCCGCGGTAAAGCGTGTGCCGTAGTCGGCCAGGCCGGCGCTGTGGCGCGGGTCCGACGGCTCGGCGTAATAGCTGTGCACGAAGTAGAACCAGGCGTCATCGGCAACACCCGCCCACAGGACGTGGGGGCACGCCTGCCTGACGCGGTTCCAGCCCATCTGCGGTACCTTGTAGCGACTGCCATCCGGCTGATGGCGGCCCTCGAGCGCGAAGCGCCTGACTCGCCCGCCAATCAGGCCCAGGCCCGGCGTGTCCTGCTCCTCGCTGTGATCGAGCAGCATCTGCATGCCGACGCACACGCCGAACAGGGGCTTGTGCGCGGCAGCATGGAGCACGGCTTCGCGCAAACCCGACTCCTGCAGTTCACGCATGCAGTCGCGCATCGCGCCCTGGCCCGGCAGCACCACCCGCTCGGCCGCCAGCACATCGTGCGACCGCTGGGTGATGACGACCTCGATGCCGCTGCCCGCGGCCACATGCATCACCGCCTGCGACACCGAGCGCAGGTTGCCCATGCCGTAGTCGACGACGGCGACGGTGCGGGTCATTTCAAAGCGAACCCTTGGTCGACGGGATCACGCCGACGCTGCGCGGATCGATCGCCAGCGCCATGCGCAGCGCGCGGCCGAAGGCCTTGAACACCGTTTCGCACTGGTGGTGCGCGTTGACGCCTTTCAGGTTGTCGATGTGCAGCGTCACCAGCGCGTGGTTGGCGAAGCCCTGGAAGAACTCGAAGGTCAACTGGGTGTCGAAGCCGCCGACCATGCCGCTCTTGAACGGCACCTCCATGTGCAGGCCGGGGCGGCCGGAGAAATCGACCACCACGCGCGACAGCGCCTCGTCCAGCGGGACGAAGGCGTGGCCATAGCGCGTCAGTCCGGCCTTGTCGCCGACCGCCTTGGCGACGGCCAGCCCGAGCGTGATGCCGACGTCCTCGACCGTGTGGTGGCCGTCAATGTGTAGGTCGCCCTTCGCGTCGATCTCCAGGTCGATCAGTCCGTGGCGCGCGACCTGGTCCAGCATGTGGTCGAAGAAGCCGATGCCGGTGGCCAGCTTCGAAGCGCCGCTGCCATCGAGGTCGACGCGCACGCGGATCTGGGTTTCCTTGGTGTTGCGCTGGACTTCGGCCACGCGGTGCGGGTTCTGGGACATCTAGAGGCTCGCTTTCAGGGCATCGATCATCAGCGTGTTTTCTTCCGGCGTACCGACCGTCAGGCGCAGGCAGTTCGCCAGCAGCGGGTGCAGGCCGGCGATGTGCTTGACCAGCACGCCGCGCGACTTCATCCCCTCGAAGGCGCGCTTCGCGTCTGGCACGCGGACCAGAATCATGTTCGCATCGCTCGGGAACGCCGTCACGCCGGGCAGCGTCGACAGCGCGGCCGCCAGGCGCGAGCGCTCGGCGCGCAGGATCGCGGCCTGTTCGGCGAAGACGTCGGCATGTTCCAGCGCAAACAGCGTCGCCTCGGCATTCAGCACGCTGACGTTGTACGGCGGCGCCACCTTTTCGATCTGATCGATCAGGGCCGCCGCGCCGGCCAGGTAGCCGAGGCGCACGCCGGCCAAGCCGAATTTGGACAGCGTGCGCATCACCAGCACGTGCGGCTCAGCGGCCATGCGCTGCATCCAGGTCCGCGACGAGAAGGGCTGATAGGCCTCGTCGAAGACGACCAGACCATGCTGCGCTCCGACCGCCGCGACCAGGCGGTCGATCACCGCGTCGTCGAACAGGTTCCCGGTCGGGTTGTTCGGGTAGGCGACATAGGTCAGAGCCGGGCGTTCACGCTCGATCGCCGCGAGCATCGCCGCCTCGTCGAGCTCGAAGTCCGCGCGGAGCGGCACGCCCACGAAACGCAAGCCCCGCAGGCGCGCCGACATCTCATAGATCACGAAGCCCGGCAGGGGCGCCAGCACCGCCGCACCGGGCACGTCGCAGGCCACGGACAGCAGATCGATCAGCTCGTCGGAGCCATTGCCGATCATCACGCGGCACCCGTCGGGCACGTCGAAGTGCCGCGCCAGGGCGGCCGCGACCTCGCCCTTGCCGAGCGGATAGCGGTTGATCGCCGCTCGCGCCAAGCGCTCGCCCAGCGCCTGGCGCAGCGTGGGCGGCAGGCCGAACGGGTTCTCCATCGCGTCGAGCTTGACCAGGCCCGCACTCGGCTGGATGGCATAGCCGGCCGCGGACTGCACATCCTGGCGGATGGTCTGCGCGATGCGTGCGTCGAGGCTGGGACGGTTCATCGGGCGCCTTCCCTGCCTGTCAGACGCATCTCGGCCGCCCGGGCGTGCGCCTGCAGGCCTTCGCCGTGGGCCAGCTCTGCTGCGATAGGCCCCAGCACCTGGGCGCCCGCCTCGCTGACCTCGATCAGGCTGCTGCGCTTCTGGAAATCGTAGACGCCCAGTGGCGACGAGAAGCGCGCAGTGCCCGAGGTCGGCAGCACGTGGTTCGGCCCGGCGCAGTAGTCACCCAGGCTCTCGCTGGTGAAGGCGCCGAGGAAGATAGCGCCGGCGTGCTTAAGCAGGGGTTCCCAGCGTTGCGGCTCGCGCGCGCTGATCTCGAGGTGTTCGGGCGCGATCCGGTTGGACAGCGCGCAGGCCTCTTCCATCGAGCGCGTCAGGATCAGCGCGCCGCGGCCCTCGAGCGAGGCCCGGATGATCGGCTCGCGCGGCAGCGTCGGCAGCAGGCGCTCGATCGCTGCGCGCACCGCGTCGAGGTAGGCGGCGTCGGGACAGAGCAGGATGCTCTGCGCCAGCTCGTCGTGCTCAGCCTGGCTGAACAGGTCCATCGCCACCCAGTCGGGCGGCGTCGTGCCGTCGGCGAGCACCAGGATCTCGCTCGGCCCGGCGATCATGTCGATGCCGACCTGGCCGAAGACATGTTTCTTCGCGCTCGCCACATAGGCGTTGCCCGGGCCGGTGATCTTGTCGACGCGCGGGATCGTCGCGGTGCCATAGGCCAGGGCGGCGACCGCCTGCGCACCACCGATCGTGAAGCCGCGCGTGACGCCGGCGACATGCGCCGCGGCGAGCACCAGGGCGTTGCGTTCGCCCTTGGGTGTCGGCACCACCATCACGATCTCGCCGACCCCCGCCACCTGCGCCGGCACGGCGTTCATCAGCAAGCTCGACGGGTAGGCGGCCTTCCCGCCCGGCACGTAGATGCCGACGCGGTCGAGCGGCGTGACCTTCTGCCCGAGCAGGCTGCCGTCTTCGTCGCGGTAGCTCCAGGAGCGGCCGCAGGCCTCGAGCTGGCGCTCGTGGTAGTTGCGGATGCGCGCGGCCGCCGCTTGAAGGGCCCCGCGCTGTGCAGCGGGGATGGCCTCGAAGGCCGCGCGCATCTCTTCGGTCGACAGTGTCAAAGCGTCCATCGACCCTACCGGCAAGGCGTCGAAACGCGCGGTGTATTCAAGCACCGCGGCGTCCCCGCGCGTGCGCACGTCGGCCAGGATTTCGGCCACGCGCGATTCGATCTGCGCGTCCGCCTCGGCCGACCAATGGCGCAGGCGAGCAAAGCCCGCTTCGAAGTCGGCGCTGCGCGTGTCGAGCTGACGCAGGTCGAGGGTCATGATCCGACGGCGGCCTCGAAGGCCTCGATCAAGGGCCGGATCGCATCGCGCTTCAACTTCAGCGCCGCCTGGTTGACGATCAGGCGCGACGAGATGTCGACGACCTTTTCGACCTCGACCAGGTGGTTGGCGCGCAGCGTGCTGCCCGAGGACACCAGGTCGACGATCGCGTCGGCCAAGCCGGTCAGCGGCGCCAGCTCCATCGAGCCGTAGAGTTTGATCAGGTCGACGTGGACGCCCTTGTCGGCGAAATGCTGGCGCGCGACGCCGGTGTACTTGGTGGCCACACGAATGCGTGAGCCCTGCTTCACCGCGTTGGCGTAATCGAAGTCGGCGCGCGTTGCGACGCTCATGCGGCAGCGCGCGATCTTCAGGTCCAGCGGCTGGTACAGGCCCTCGCCACTGTGCTCGAGCAGCACGTCCTTGCCGGCGACGCCGAGATCGGCACCACCGTACTGGACATAGGTCGGCACATCGCTGGCGCGCACCAGCACTACGCGCAGTTCGGACCGGCTGGTGGCCAGGATCAGCTTGCGCGAAGTTTCCGGGTCTTCCAGCAAGGCGATGCCGGCCGCCTTCAGCAGCGGCAGGCATTCGTCGAGGATGCGGCCCTTGGAGAGGGCCAGCGTGATGGTCACGAAGCGAGCCTTTCGATATCAGCGCCGATGGCACGCAGCTTGGCCTCCATGCGGTCGTAGCCGCGGTCGAGGTGGTAGATGCGCTCGACCTGGGTCTGGCCCACGGCGACCAGGCCGGCGATAACCAGGCTGGCCGAGGCGCGCAGGTCGGTGGCCATCACCGTCGCGCCCGAAAGCAGCGGCACGCCATGCACGACCGCGGTGTGGCCGTCGACCTCGATCTTCGCGCCCAGGCGCACCAGTTCGTTGACGTGCATGAAGCGGTTCTCGAAGATCGTCTCGCTGATCACCGCACTGCCCTCGGCGATGCAGTTCACCACCATCAACTGAGCCTGCATGTCGGTCGGAAAGGCGGGGTACTCGCTGGTGCGAAAGCCGACCGCCTTGGGCCGCGCCTCGGCGCGCACCCGGATCCAGTCGCTGCCGGCCTCAATCGTCGCACCGGCCTCGCGCAGCTTTTCGATCAACGCATCGAGATGGTCGGCGCGCGTGCCGCGCAGGGTCACGTCGCCGCCCGCGGCCGCGACCGCACACAAGAAGGTGCCGGACTCGATGCGGTCGGGAATGATGCGATGCCCAGCCTTCGGCGCATGCAGTGCCGGCACGCCCTGGACGCGGATGCGGCTCGTGCCCTGGCCCTCGATCTTCGCGCCCATCGCAAGCAGCAACTCGGCCAGGTCGGTGACCTCGGGTTCCTGTGCCGCGTTCTCGAGCAAGGTCTCGCCATCGGCCAGGGTGGCGGCCATCAGCAGGTTCTCGGTCCCGGTGACGGTCACCATGTCGGTCGTGATCCGCGCGCCCTTCAGGCGGCTCGCGCTGGCCACGATGTAGCCGTGCTCGACGCTGATCTCGGCGCCCATCGCCTGGAGGCCCTTGATGTGCTGATCGACCGGCCGCGAGCCGATCGCGCAGCCGCCCGGCAGCGAGACCTTGGCGTGGCCGAAGCGTGCCAGCAACGGGCCAAGTACCAGGATCGACGCGCGCATGGTTTTCACCAGCTCGTACGGCGCCTCGGGCAGGGGGACCGTCGAGGCGTCGAGGGTCACCGTGTCCGGCGCATCGTCCGCGCGCTCGGCTCCAACGCCCATGTTGCGCAACAATTTGAGCATCGTGGCCACGTCCTGCAGACGCGGCACGTTGCGCAGGGTCAGCGGCTCGGCGCAGAGGAGTGCGGCAGTCAGTTCGGGCAGCGCGGCGTTCTTCGCGCCGGCGATCGACACCTCACCTTGCAGCCGGCGGCCACCGCGGATGAGAAGCTTGTCCATGATCGTCGTCCGTTGTTGGCCGGACGCACGCGCTGCGGGAAGACCGATGGACCTGCGCCGTTGCCGAGCGCCGCCAACCGTCACCCGCTGCGCTGGCGCCGCGGGTGGGGGTCAGTGGTGATGGTGGGCCGCCTGGGCGTCGGCCGCAGGGCCGGCCAAGCCTGCTTGCCATTCGGCGGGTGTCAGCGTCTTCATCGACAGCGCGTGGATTTGTTCGCGCATTCTATCGCCCAGCGCCGCATAGACGCGCTGATGGCGGGCAATCCGCGAGCGCCCCTCGAACTCGGCGGCGACGATGGTGGCGAAAAAATGCCGCCCGTCGCCTTCGACCTCGAGGTGCTCGCACGCGAGGCCCGCGGCAATGAAGCGGCGCACGTCGTCGGGGGTGGGCGCAGTCGATGACATCGTGGCCGGATTGTAGGAGGGTCGCTGTCGTACATTGCGGCCCATCGTCACGGAGGGAGATGCCGATGAGCACCACGCAGATCGTCACCTGGGTCGTTCTGGTCACGCTGGCGCTATGGATGCTGGCCGCCTACAACCGCCTGGTGCGCAACCGCAATGAGATCGCCAATGCCTTCGCCCAGATCGACGTGCAGCTGAAACGCCGCTTCGACCTGATCCCGAATCTGGTCGACGTGGCGCGCAAGTACGTGCAGCACGAGCGCGAGACGCTCGAGGCCGTCATCGCCGCGCGCAACACCGCCAAGGGCGCCAGCGACGCGGCCCGAGCCAAGCCGACGGACGCCGCCCGCATCGGTGCCCTGTCCGGCGCCGAGGGCCTGCTGGCCGGGGCGATGAAGCACTTGGCGGTGGTCGTCGAGGCCTACCCCGAGCTGAAGGCCGACGCCACGCTGCGCGAGCTGAGCGAGGAACTCGGCCACACCGAGAACCGCATCGCGTTCGCCCGCCAGGCCTTCAATGACAGCGTGCTCGACTACAACAACGCCGCGCAGCAGGTGCCGACCAACGTCGTCGCCGGCATCTTCGGCTTCAAGGCGGCGGCGATGCTCGAGGCGACCACGACCGAGGCCGAACGCAGCGCCGTCAAGGTCGCGTTGTAGCGCAACGCCGCGCGATGCGCTTTCGCCAGCACGAGCACACGGCCCGGCAGTCGACGCTGCGCCTGTTGGCGCTGTTCGCGCTGGTGCTGGTCGCGCTGCTGGTGGCGGTCAACGCGGTGCTGGCGCTGATCTACTGGGCGACCTTCCCGTTCGCGCACGGCTACCCTGAGCACTTCTTCGCCACCAACAGCGCGCTCGTGCTGCTGTTCGTGCTCGGCGGCTGCTGGGTCGAGTCGTCGCGGCTGCGCGAGGGCGGCGCGCATGTCGCGCGGATGGCCGGTGGACGCGAGGCGCAGCTGTCCGGCGGCAGCGACCTCGGTCACCTCGAGCGGCGCTTCGCCAACATCGTCCAGGAGATGGATCTGGCCAGCGGCCACCCCGGCCGGCCTGCGGCCTGGGTGCTGCCCAAGGACGATTCAATCAACGCCTTCGCCGCCGGCTGGGGCGAACAGGATGCGGTGGTCGCGGTCACGCGCGGCGCGCTGGAACGCCTGACGCGTGCCGAACTGCAGGGTGTCGTGGCGCACGAGTTCAGCCACCTGGTGCATGGCGACACGCGCCTGAACATGCGCCTGATCGGCATGGTCTGGGGCCTGCAGATGATCTGGGGCCTTGGCGTCTCGCTCTGGGAGCCCGACAGCGAGGGCCGGCGAGGCGCCGGCACGCTGTTCGGCCTGGGCCTGATGGCGGTCGGCTCGCTGGGCTGGGCTGCGGGGCGGCTGATGCAGGCCGCGGTGAGCCGTCAGCGCGAATTCCTGGCCGATGCGTCGGCCGTGAAGTACACCCGCGCCGTCGACGGCCTGGGCGGCGCCCTGCGCAAGATCGCCGACCAGCAGCTGCAGGGGCGCAGCGGGCTGAACAGTGCGCATGCCTCGAGCCTGGCCCACCTGTTGCTGAGCAACCGCGGCGCGGGCGCCGGCTGGCAGGCCCTCTGGCACACCCACCCCACGCTGGCCGAGCGCCTGCGTCGTCTGTATGGCCGCGACGTGTTGCCGCTGGCCGCCCCCGTGCTCACGCTGGGCGCCGGCGAGGTCGAAGCGCTGGTGGCCTTTGCGCCCGGCCTGTCGGGTGGCGCAGCGGCGCAGCCCAGGGTCGTCGGCCGCGCGGGCGAGCCCGCCGAGACCGTGCCTGAAGCCCAGCGCCACGACGCACTGCAGCGGCCGGCGTCATTCGACGACAAGGCACGCGAGCAGGAGGCGCTGGCCCGCATCGGCCTGTGGCACGGCCCGGGGGAGTGGCAGGCCGCGATGCTGGCGTTGGCTCTCGACTTCGATGCGCCAGCCGACGGCCGCTGGCTGGCCTGGCGCCGGGTCACGGCTGACCTCGGTGTCGCAGCAGCGGTCGAGCGCGAGATCACGGCCCTGGGCGCGGGCGCGCGGCGCCTGGTCTTCGCCCAGCTGGTTCAGCGTGCCCGCGCGGCGCCGGGCCAGCACCGCCGGCTGCAGCGCGCACTGATGCAACGCTGGCCGGCCCTGCCGCTCAGCCCGGCGACGCAATGGCGCGCGCTGGCGCTGGCCCTGCTGCTCGACGATCGACGTCGGACCCTGACCCGGTCGGACACGTCGGCATCGCTCGCCCGCTACGCGACGGCGGTCCATGCCGCGACAGTCCTGCTGGCGCAGACCCTGCGCGCTCCGCCCAGCTCAGCGCAGACATGGCTCGACGCAGCAGCGCAGGCCTTGGTCGAGTTCGGTGCGATCGTGCCGCGCGGCCCGGCCGGGCTGGCGCCGGCAACAACGCGGCACAACCTGTTGCGCGCCTTGCGCGTGCGCCACATCGCGCCGATGCAGCGCCCCTTGCTGCTGCGCGCCTGGTGGCTCGCTGCCGAACGCAGCGGGCTCGCAGCCCATGCCGGCACCGGCGACGCGCTGCATCTGGCTTGGCTGCTGCTCGACGTGCCGGTGCCCGAAAGCCTCGTCAACTAGGCTTGTCGCGGTGCACGTCGTGCGTCACCGAAGTCGCATGGCCTTCGGGCGGTGCGAGCCATCCCGGGTGCGCCAGCGTGCGGCGCAGGTCGGCCAGGCCGCTTTCCCAGTGGTCGCGCATCGACTGGGCGCTGAACTCGTAGTCCTTGGCTTGACCGTCCCATTCCTTTTCCTGGTAGATCAGATGCACGACGTTGAAGCGCTTGTCGCTGGCCAGCGCCGCAGCCTCGCGGCACCAGGCGTCGTCCATGCGCTTGCCCGGCGGCAGCTTGGCCAGCAACTCGCGCAGCATTCGGCGCAGGTGGCGCTCGCGCTCGAGCTGGCGCGTCACCGCGCGGGTGCGGCTCGAGTAGCGGATGTCCTTGGCGCGCTCCTCGACGTCGAGCAGGTTGCGCGGCAACGGGCCGATCGCGCTCCACAGGTCCACCTGGAAGGCCAGCGTGTCGCGCCAGGGCTCGTCCTCGAGCACGGTGGCCAGCGGGGTGTTCGACACCAGACCGCCGTCCCAGTAGTAGTCGCCCTCGATCTCGACCGCGGCAAAACCGGGCGGCAGGGCGCCCGAGGCCAGGATGTGCTTGGCGGCAATGCGCCCGGCCCAGGGGCCGCGCTGGTTGTCGAACAGTTCGTAATTGCCGCTGCGCACGTTGACGGCCGAGACCGTCAGCCGCATCCCGCCCTTGGCGTTCAGGCGCTCGAAGTCGACCAGGCGCTCCAGTGTCGCCGCGAGCGGCGCGGTGTCGTAATGACCGAGCGCGTCGGGCGGCGCATCGAGCGAAAAGAGCGGCGACGGCACACGCGGCGTGAAGAAGCCGCGCTGGCCCTCGAACAGCGCACGCGAGGCCTCGAACCAGCCCAGCATCGTGCGCGCCATCGCCTGGCCCTGCGCCGCAGCCTCCTGCCAGGCCGGCGGCGTGGGCGGCAA
>DATDES010000120.1:0-24556 GCA_036522975.1 Burkholderiaceae bacterium
ATATTGCCCTTGGTGGGCTGGCTGTCGGCGAGGTCGCTGGTCTTGTGACGGTTGATCACGTCCTGGTAGCGGTTGAACATGAACATGAACTGATCTCGCACCCGATCGTTGGCACAGCGGGCGGCGACGATCTGCTCGCCGCCGGTCAGCTCGGTCGTTTCGCCGAAGCACAGGTAGTTGCCGAGCGGATGCAGCTTGTCAAAGGCATTACCGACCGCCGGGTTGGCGCCGCAACCGCTGGTAGTGTCGCTCTCGCCGCACTTGGTGCTGACCCACAGTTCGTGGATCGCGCAGGACTCGCGCTGCTTCTCGCTCGCCCATTGCACGTACTCGCGGGCCACCTTGCTCGCGCGCAGGATGGTGTCGTGGTCGCCGTGCAGCTCGATGCCAAAGCCGCTCACCGGCTTGCCGGTCGCCTTGATGCCATCGACAACCTTCTGCGTCCAGCCGTCCTCGATACCGATGACGACCACTGCCGCGACGTTGGGGTTGCAGCCGGCACCGATCAGGGTCCGGAAGTGCAGGTCCAGATCGGCGCCGAACTGCAGGCGGCCGTAGGGGTGGGGGATCGCCAGCGCGCCCTTGATGTTGTGCGCTACGGCCTCGGCCGCGGCGTTGGACAGGTCGTCCAGCGGCAGGATGATGACGTGGTTGCGAATCCCGACTCGGCCGTTCTCGCGCCGGTAGCCGAGGAAGGTCGTGTCCCTGCTGACGTTACTCATCTCACCACCTCTTGGTCTTGATGTTGTGCACATGGGCGTGCTCGCCGGCCTTGATCGGCGCGACCACCTTGCCCATGTCGATGCCGTACTTCCATACCGTGTCGCCCGGCGCCATGTCGGCCAGCGCGACCTTGTGGCCGATCGGAATGTCCTGCTTGGCGACCACATTGGTCATGCGGTCGGCGTCCATGATCCAGCCCTGCATCTCCATGCTGGCCTTCACACCTTCGACGACGACCACCGCCACCGTGTCCTTGACGTCGTGCAGCACGAAATGAATCATCTGGGGCTCCTAAGTCTGTGCGCCATGGCCTGCAGTTTAGTGGCCGTTCTCACGGATGCCGCACGCGCATGTAGACCTGGTGTCCGGACCCACTCGACGGGATTAAGCTGCCGACCATGACGCCCCTGCCCACGCCCCTCGTGACCCGCAATTTCCCCAGCGCCGAGGAGGAGGCCTCTGCGGTCGTTCCCGCCCCACGCTACGACGGCGCTGCCAGCAGCTACCGGCTGGCCTTCACCGACAACGCCTTCTTGCTGCGCGAAGAGTTGCGTCCGGTGCGCATGCAGCTCGAGCTGCTCAAGCCCGAGATGGTGCTCAACGAAGAAGGCATCGCCGCGACGGTGGTGATCTTTGGCAGTGCCCGGCTGGTGCCACGCGCGGTGGCCGCGCGACGGGTGGCCGATGCCGAGGCTGGCGGCAACGTCCAGGCCCTCGCCCGAGCCAGGATGGACCTGCTGATGTCGCGCTACTACGAAGAAGCGCGCATCTTCGCCGGCCTGGTCACGCACGCCAGCAAGCGCATGGATGAGAAGGTTGTCGTCGTCACCGGCGGGGGTCCCGGCATCATGGAAGCCGGCAACCGAGGCGCCGCCGAGGCGGGCGGACCGAGCATCGGCCTGAACATCGTGCTCCCGCATGAGCAGCAGCCCAACGCCTACATCACGCCCAAGCTGTGTTTCCAGTTTCACTATTTCGCGCTGCGCAAGATGCACTTCCTGATGCGCTCGGTCGCGCTGGTGTGCTTCCCCGGTGGCTTCGGCACCCTCGACGAGCTGTTCGAGGTGATGACGCTGACGCAGACCGGCAAGGTTCGCAAGCGGCCGATCGTGCTCGTCGGCCGCGAGTTCTGGGCCAAGCTGATCAACTTCGACTGGCTCATCGAAACCGGGATGATCGCCGCCACCGACATGCAACTGTTCCATCTCGTCGACAGCGCCGAAGAGGCCTGGCAGGTCCTGATCGAGGATTTCGGCCTCGATGCACCGCCCACCCACACTGGCGAGTTCGCCGACGACATTTGATCGCCTCGGGCGCCGCGCCCGACATTCGCGACAATCGCGCTCCATGACCCAGGACATCTCCCTCATCGGCGCACCCACGGACATCGGCGCCGGCGCGCGCGGCGCCAGCATGGGCCCCGAGGCCCTGCGTGTCGCCGGCATCCTGCCGACGCTGGAGAGCCACGGCCTGGCGGTGGTCGATCGCGGCAACCTCGTCGGTCCGGCCAATCCCTGGCTGCCGCCGGCCGACGGCTACCGCCATCTGGCGCAGGTGGTGCAGTGGAACCGCTCGGTTCACGAGGCGGTCTATCTCGAGTTGAAGCTGGGGCGCCTGCCGATCCTGCTTGGCGGCGACCACTGCCTGGGCGTTGGCAGCATCAGCGCGGTGGCGCGGCATTGCCGCGAGAACGGCAAGAAGTTGCGTGTGCTCTGGCTCGACGCCCATGCCGACTTCAACACCAGCACGCTCACGCCGAGCGGCAACATCCACGGCATGCCGGTGGCCTGCCTGTGCGGCCTCGGCCCGCAGGCCCTGATCGAGATCGGCGGCACGGTGCCGGCACTCAACCCCAAGTCAATTCGCCAGATCGGCATCCGCAGCGTCGACCCCGGCGAGAAGCGCCTCGTGCACGAGCAGGGCCTCGAGGTCTTCGACATGCGCTACATCGACGAGATGGGCATGCGCCATACGATGGAACTCGCGCTGGCCACGCTGGACGCCAACACCCATCTGCATGTCAGCTTCGACGTCGACTTCCTCGACCCCGAGTGGGCGCCGGGCGTCGGCACGACGGTGCCCGGCGGCCCCACCTACCGCGAAGCGCAGCTTTGCATGGAAATGATCGCCGACACCGGCAAGCTCGCCAGCCTGGACGTGATGGAGCTGAACCCGGCGCTGGACGTGCGCAACAAGACCGCCGAGCTGGCGGTGGACCTGATCGAGTCCATGTTCGGCAAGAGCACGCTGATGCGGGCTCGCCCGTGATTCACGCCCCTGACAAGTGCCCGGCCTGATTCGCGCGCTCGGCTAGCGCGGACACCACTGCAGTTCACACGGCACGCCATCCCGGTCGCCGTCCATCTTCACGCCCGGGCAGTTCTTCAGGAACCAGGTGGCCTCGGCGCAGGAGCTCATCTGAGAACAATAGGCCCTGCCGTCGCAGCGCAGGTTGCCGCCAGGCGGCGTGGCCACAGCCAGCCCCACCGGTGCCGACGGCACCGCGGCAGCTGCCTTTGGTGCGCCCTCGCAGGGACCGTGCGCCTTACGGAAATCGCGAGGCAGGATCGCCCCGCCCGCGGCATGCAGACCGCGCTTCAGGGCCAGCGCCATGCGCTCCTCGGCGACATAGGGACCACGATCGAACTGGTAACGCGACGACCAGGCCATGCCGTCGCGCACCAGGCGGTCGCCGAGGTCCTTCTCGCCGTCGAACACCTTGCCGACGATGCGACCATGCTCGTCGCGCGCCGCGATGCGTATCGTGACATTGCGGCCGAGCGCCAGTGCATTCAGCGCCGCGGTCGCCTCGGCGCCGCCGACCTGGCAGCTTTCGGGCGCGTCGATGCCTTCCAGGCGAATGACCACGTGCGGCTCGCCATCGCCTTCCGTCTTCAGCCACAGGGTGTCGCCATCGACGACGCGGCTGACGGTGCCGGTCAGCGCGACGGGCTGGGGCGGCACGGAGGACTTGTTCTGAGCTGCTGGGGCCGCTGGGCTCGCCAGCGCCAGCATCACGACAACCAGCCACACGATCGACTTCATGAAACGCTCCCAGGACCCGCGAGCAAGGACCACAACCACACGCCGAGGGCGCCGAGCAACAGCAACCACAGCATCACGATCAACGCGGCGCCCCAGAGCAGGCGCGGCAGCTTCTCGGCCCCGGCTTCGGCCTCGGCCAGGCGCGCCTGCCACAGCGCCGGCGGCGTCAGCCGGACCGCCAGGGCCAGGCCCATCGGGATGAGGACCAGTTCGTCGAGCAGGCCGAGCACCGGAATGAAATCGGGCACCAGGTCGATCGGGCTGAGGGCGTAGGCCAGCACCGCGACAGACACCAGCCGGGGCGCCCATGGCGTATCCGGATGTTTGAACAGTTTCCACAGCGCGAGCAGCGTCGTTGCCAGGCGCGCGCCGTTGGCAAGCTTGATGAGTTTCCTGAACGGACGCATGGTCTACGGCCCTGATTTTCCCACCGCCGCATGCGGACAATGGGTTGAAGCGGGCTCGGGCTCGGCTTCGGCGAGGATTCTTGCCAGTCTGGCCGCGCCTGTTGCGAGTGAACAGCACCTCGCGGAAGGGCCCGATCTGCTTCGGCAGGGCCGGGTTCACGGACGCTAACGCTGTCAACGCGCGCTGACAATCCATCCTTCGAGCGGATCGACATCCGCCGGCAGGCCCCAGCCGGGCTGCTGCGTCGCCCAGGCTGCCTGCATCAGGCACAGCAGCGCGTCGAGCCGGTCGCCGGATGCGTCGGCGGCGAGCGAGTCGCGCTGGGCATGGCTCAGGTGGACCCGCAGGCCAAGGCGGGTGCGGCCCTGTTCGAGCGCGTCGAGCAGGTCCTTGCGTGCGATCAGACGATCGGGCGTCTGCTTGACAGGGGTGTCGCTCTTGTACGAGCGTGTGCCGATGAGTTCGCGCGCCAGCAGGCCCGGATAGGCCTCGACCGCGACGCGCGATGCGTCGCCCTGGTGCAGCCCCGGCAGGTGCACGCCAGCGTCGATCAGCCTCGGCGCGCCGGCATGCAGCATGTAGGCGACCGGCGGGTTGACCCATTTCATCGACGGGCTCGACCCGGCGGGAATGTCGCAAGCGCGGTGGGCGAACTTTCCGCCCACTGGACGTCCGGCACAGAAGGCCGCAAAGGTGTCGCGAATCTGCGTCCGAGACAGCGCCGCGAAGTGGCCGATCAGCGCAAGCCAGTCGCGCGGCCAGCCGAGCGCCTCGACCAGTTCGCGGGGCAGGCCGAACGGGAAGTCGAAGGCCCCGACCCAGGGCCCGGGGTTGCGCAACAGGGCCTCGAAGCCTTTGAAGTCCGGCACCGATTCGATGGATTGCAGCCTCACCCGGTGCCCGTGCACGCTGCCATGGGCCACCGTGATCGTTTTTCTCGGGGTGGGGGCGCTGGTGAAATCGATGCCGATCAGTGGCAGCGTGAGGTGTGAAGGCATGCACGGATTGTGCGGGGCGACCTCGGCACAATCGTCGCATGACGACATCGACACGACGCTGGGTCGTGGCACTGACACTGGCGGCGCTCCTCCTGGCCGCCGCGGCGGCGGCCTTCCAGTTGGCCCTGCACCGCCTGCACGGCGGCATCGTCGCCGCTCTGGGCCCGCGCGCAACATTGCAGGCGGTCAGCTTGAGCTGGACCGGCGTCGAGCTGCGCGGCCTGCAGGTGCGCGCGCAGCCCGGCCGCTGGCCCGCGGTCCAGGAACTGAGCGCCGGGCGCGTGACCGTGGTGCCGGCGCTGTCGAGCCTGTGGCGCAGCGGTTGGCGCCTGGCCAGCGTGACCGTCGACGATGCGAACCTGTCTCTGCTGCGCACCAGGGACGGTCAGCTGCGCGTGTTGCCGAGCCTGATTGACCGTGATCGCAGCGCCCCGACCGGCAACGGCCCCAGTGCCACCACACTGCACATTGGCATGCTACGCCTGCGCGAAGTGTCGATCGACTTCCACGACGCCACCGTTCCTGGCGCGCGCGGGGCGCCGCACCGCATCCGTCTGGAGGCCCTGCGTGCGGAGGTCGGCCCGCTGGCACTGCCGGCGCTCGACGAGCGGGCGAGCGTGTCGCTGCAGACGACGCTGAAGGGTCCGCAGCGCAATGGCACGCTGGCGCTGCGAGGCCACGTCACGCCGGCCAGCCGTGACGCCGACCTGAGCCTCAAGGTCAAGGGCCTCGACTTGGTGGCGTTGCAGCCCTACCTGTTGCGCGCCAACGAGGCCGCGGTGCGCCGCGGTGCGCTCGACCTGTCGCTCGAGGCCGACATCAAGGGCCAGCGCCTGCACGCGCCCGGCCGCCTGACCCTGACCGATCTCGAACTCGCCGGCAACGGTGGCCTGCTCGGCACCTTCGCCGGTGTGCCGCGCCATGCCGTACTGGCGGCGATGAGCCGCGATGGCCGGATCGAACTCGCCTTCACGCTCGAAGGCTGGGTCGACGACCCGAGGTTCTCGCTCAACGAACTGTTCGCGGCGCGCTTCGCGGTCGGCCTGGCCGAGAAGCTCGGGGTCAGCCTGGGCGGCATGGTCGAGGGTCTCGGCGGCGTGATCAAGGGCCTCTTCGGCCGCTGAGGTCAATGTCGACCATCGAACGATGCACGGACCCGATCGCGACTTCTGGCAGCAGCGCTTCGTGCAGCGCCAAACACCTTGGGACCGCGGCGCGCCCGGGCCGCAGATCGGCGCGTGGATCGCCGATGGCACCCTGACCGCGGGTCTGCACATCGGCGTGCCGGGCTGCGGCAGTGGACATGACGTGCTCGCGCTGGCCCGCGCCGGCTGCGCCGTAGTCGCGATCGACTATGCCGAGGCTGCGGTGACCTTGACCCGCGAGCGCCTCGCCGCCGCCGGCGCGCAGGCCGAACTCGTGCAGGCCGACGTGCTGGCCTGGCAGCCGCGCGAGCCGCTCGACGCGGTCTACGAGCAGACCTGCTGGTGCGCGCTGCATCCCGACCGCTGGGCGGCCTATGCACAGCAGCTGCAGCACTGGCTGCGCCCTGGCGGTCGGCTGCTGATGCTGGCGATGCAGTGCCAGCGCGCCGGCGTCGCGGAGGGCCGGATCGAGGGACCGCCCTACCACATGGATATCCAGATGCTGCGCGCGCTGCTGCCCTCGACGCAGTGGGCCTGGCCGGCCCCGCCCTACCCGCATGTGCCCCACCCGATCGGCTGGGCCGAACTGGCTTTCGTTCTGACCCGGCGCTGAGTGAGGCTCAACGCGGCGGCGGCAACGGCTGCCCGCCGATGCGCCGCCAGAGCCAGGGCAGCGCGCGGTCGAAATCGATCCGCGCGCCGACCTGCTCGGGCACGGCCAGCACCACCGCTGCGCATTGCCGCTCGGCCACCGCGAAGCTGAAGATGTAGGCCGGTTCCTGGCCCATGCGCAGGTCGCTGATCAGAACCCGCGCGCCGCTCTGGTGCAACTTGAAGAAGCCCTTGCTGAAGGCGACGATGCGCTGCGCGCCCTCGTTGGCCTGCAACTCGTCCGCGAGCCTCATGCCGCGCTCGAATCGGTCGAAGTCGATCCGCGGCAAGTCGTCGAACAGCGAGTAGAAGCCTTCGTGGTAATGCTCGCCCGAGACCGCGACCACGCGCCACAACAGCGAATTGAACGCAGTCGGCGTGACCAGCACGCGCTCGGCAACGATGCCCTGGGCGGCCAGCGATGCGCTGGCCACGCGGTTCACCTCCTGCTGCGCGGCGAGGCCCCAACCCAGGTAGGTGGTGCTGAGCAAGAGGCCCAGCGCATTGGCGGCCAGACCGCGGCCGGCGCCGCGCGTCGCCAGGGCCCAACCGGCGCCCACCAGCAGAGGCAGGGTGTACAGCG
The DNA here is from genome assembly GCA_036522975.1 of Burkholderiaceae bacterium. Classification (GTDB taxonomy): domain Bacteria; phylum Pseudomonadota; class Gammaproteobacteria; order Burkholderiales; family Burkholderiaceae_C; genus CADEEN01. Next base: position 7,554 of record DATDES010000120.1, read on the forward strand.
GATCGATGATGAACACGCTGCCGATACCGAAGGGATGGTTCGAGAAGGGCAGCGCGAGCTGCGTGCCGTAGACCGTGAACGCATCGAGCAGCGGGTGGGTCACCAGGGCCAGCCAGATCGCCAGCCACCAGCGCCGCCACAACGCCCATTCGCCGTGCAGGCGCGCGACCGCCGCGCCAAAAGGCAGAGAGAACAGGGTCAGCCAGAACGGGGCATGGGTCTCGGCGCGATGCAGCACCATGTTGCGGATCGGGTCGCCGCGGTCGATGAAGACGTCGAGATCGGGCACCGTGCCGGCTACCGCGCCCCACAGTGCGGCCTTCCAGACCGCAGTGCGCCGGCCCATCGTGGCCACGCCGATGGCGGCGCCGAGTGCGATCTGCGAAACCGAGTCCATAGCCGGTGATTGTGTGGCGCGCAGGCCGGCGCTCACGCGCCCCGGTCAGGCGCTCGCCAGCGCGATGACCCCGGCCGCCATGCAGGCCGCGCCGACGATGCGCAGGCCCCGATCGCTTTCGCCGAGCAGGCGGCCGCCGATCAAGGCCGCGAGCAACATCGACACCTCGCGCGCTGGCGCCACGTGCGACAGCGGCGCCATCTGCACCGCATAGAGCACCAGCACGTAGGCGAGCGGCCCCATGGCAGCCACGACCAGTGCATGGCGCCACTGGCTGCGCCAGGCGCTGCGCAAGCCTGCGAGGTCGCGTAGCGAAGGAGGTAGCAGAAGCGGGACGCGCAGCAGGTTGCCGACGTAGTCGACCAGCACCGGGCCGATCAGCAGGACCTTGACCGCGTAGCCGTCGATAACGGTGTAGGCGGCGATCAGCGCACCGGTCAGCGCGCCCCAGCGCACGCCGGCCAGGGCACGATGGCGCGCGACGCTGTCCGGCGCGCCACGCCACAGCGCCGGCCCGCCAGCGATCAGGAACACGCCGGCGCAGACCGCGAGCACGCCCGCAGCACCCAGCAGCGTCAGCGGTTCGCCGAGGAACAATACCGCGCCGATCGCCGCCAGCAGCGGGCCGCTGCCGCGCGCGACGGGGTAGACCACCGTCAGGTCCGATTTGCGGTAGCCCGTCAGCAGCACGGTGAAATACAGCACGTGCGCCAGTGCGCTCAGCGCCAACACGACCCACTCGCGCGCACCCCAGCGGAACCACTCCTGAATCCCGAACCAGAGCGCCGCCGGCGCCCACAGCACGCAGGTGATCAGAACCACGATCAGCGCGAAGTGGTGATTGCCGCCGGCCTTCTTGGCGACGATGTTCCACAGCGCATGCAGCAACGCGGCGCAGAGCACCAGCGCCAGGGCGTTCAAGGGCATGCCGCGATTGTCCACGCGGTGCGCGGCGCTACAGTCCGGGCGGAGACACATAAGTCAGGCAGTCAATGGAGCCGACGCCATGAATCCGGTCCTGGTCGAAGCCTGGCGCGGCGATGCGGTGGAGTCCTTCCACCGAGGCGCGGTGGCCGTGGTCGATGGCGACGGTGCGCTGGTGGCTGCGCTCGGCGACATCGAGCGCCCGGTGTTTCCCCGCTCGGCCGTCAAGCTGCTGCAGGCGCTGCCGCTGGTCGAAAGCGGCGCCGCCGATCGATTCGGCCTCACTGACGAGGAGCTGGCGCTGGCCTGTGCGTCGCACGGCGGCGAGCCGACCCACACCCGCACCGCCGCCGCCGTGCTGGCCAAGGCCGGCCTCGACCACGCTGTGCTCGAATGCGGCGTGCATTGGCCCTACCACGAGGCCTCGGCGCACGCCATGGTGGCCGACGGGGCGCGGCCCAGCACCCTGCACAACAACTGCTCTGGCAAGCATGCCGGCTTCGTGTGCCTGGGCTGCCTGCTGGCAGACGGCAGTGATCGCCGCGGATTCCTCGCCGGCTATGCGCAGCCAGGACACGCCGTGATGCGCGAAGTGAGTGCTGCGCTGCAGGCGACCACCGGCTGCGACCTGTCGCGCGTGCCCCGCGGCACCGACGGCTGTTCGATCCCGACCTATGCGTTCCCCTTGCGCCAACTGGCGCACGGCTTCGCGCGCGTCGCCACCGGTGTCGGCCTGGGCCCTGGCCGCGCCGCGGCGGCGGCCCGGCTGCGCCGCGCGATGGCCAGCTCGCCTTTCATGGTCGCGGGGAGCGGGCGCTTCGACACCCGGGTGATGCAGGCGCTCGGCGAGCGCGTGTGCTGCAAAGTTGGCGCCGAAGGGGTGTACTGCGCGGCCTTGCCGGAAGCGGGCCTCGGCGTGGCCCTGAAGATCGACGACGGCAATACCGCGCGTGCCTGCGAAGTCGCGATGGCGGCCTTGATCGAGGCCTGGGTGCCGCTGGGCGACGACGCTGAGCGCAGCCTGCTCGCCGGCCTGTCGAACCTGACGCTGCGCAACTGGCGTGGGCTCGAAGTCGGGCGATTGAGCGCCCATGACGCGCTGCGCCGTCTGGGCCCGGGCGCAAACCGGGCCAGGGCGTGACACATTGCCGCTGGACCCCTTGGCGCCAAGGCCAGAATGAGCGGGAAGCCGATCCCTCATGAGCACCCTGAAACCTCCCCCCAAGTTCCAGCCCAGCGCGGCCGGCGGCTTTGATTTCGAGCCGGTCTCGCTGGATTCCGCGCGCGCTGCGCTCGACGAACTGCCGACCGGTATCGCCCGCGGGCTCGACGCCGTGCCGGGCTACTGGCTCAAGAACCGCCGCGCGGCGCTCGCCAGCGACCGGGCCCTCACCGGCCTGGCGATGGATTGGACCGTCCAGTTGCCGGAGAACGTGCGCCCGCTGGTGACAAGCGAGCGCTATCCGCGCATCATCAATGCCATCGCCAACGCCTGGGCCGATCCCGAGACGCGGGCTGAAATGTTCGACCACCTGCTCAACGACCGGCGCATCGGTCGGCGCGGATTTCCGATCGATGTAGAGCGAGAGATCTCGGCGCTGTGCCTGTACGCCAGCAGCCTGCCTTGACCGACACCACCAACAGTTTCGCGCTGCTGCGCGGTACGTCGCCGCTGCTGGTCAGCGTGCCGCACGCCGGCACCGCCCTGCCAGAGGCCTTGCGCACGCGCCTGGTGCCGCGCGCGGCCGGCGTCGAGGACACCGATTGGCATCTCGAACGCCTGTACGCCTTTGCGCACGCCTTCGGCGCGAGCCTGATCGTGCCGACGTTCAGCCGCTACCTGGTCGACCTCAACCGCCCCCCCGAAGACACGCCGATGTACCCGGGGGTGAACAACACCGGCCTCGCCCCGACGCGCTTCTTCAGCGGCGACGCGCTGTATCTCGAAGGGCAGGCGCCCGAGCCGGCCGAGATTGCGGCACGCGTCCAGCGTTACTGGCACCCCTACCACGAGGCACTGGCGGCCGAACTGGCGCGTCTGCGCACCGTGCATGGCCACGCCGTGCTGTTCGACGCCCACAGCATCAAGTCGGAGCTGCCGTGGCTGTTCGAGGGCACGCTGCCGGCCCTGAACCTGGGTACCGCCAGCGGCAGCAGTTGTGCCGCGTCCCTGGCCAGCGATCTCGGCCGGGTTCTGGCCCGTCAGGCGGACTACAGCCATGTCGTCGACGGACGATTCAAGGGTGGCTACATCACGCGCCACTACGGCCGGCCGGCGCACCAGGTGCACGCAGTTCAGCTCGAGATGTGCTGGCGTTGCTACCTCGACGAAGACCGACCGCACGAGTGGCATGCCACGCGCGCAGCCGGCGTCACGCCCCTGCTGCAGGGCCTGGTGCGGACGATGATCGATTGGCGCCCTTGATCCAGGTCACCGCACCGTCACTGACGATCGAGGCGGTCGATCCGCAGCACCCGCTGGCGCTGGCGCTGCTGGCTGAGGCCTCGATCGAAGCGCGCGCGCTGTACCCGGACCTCTTCGCCCCGGTTGCGCCGCCTCCGGTCAATCCACCGCTCGGCACGCGCGACCTGTATTTGATCGCGCTGCGCGACGGGCGCGCCGTGGGCTGCGGCGCACTGCGCGAATGCGACGCCCTGACCGGCGAACTGTGGCGCATGTTCGTGACCTGCGATGCACGCCGCGACGGCGTCGCGCGGGCCCTGCTCGAACGCCTGGAGCATGAAGCGCAGGCCTTCGGCTACCGCCGCTTGGTGCTCGAAACCGGCGCCCGCCAGCAGGCCGCGATCTCGCTCTACACCCGGTGCGGCTGGCGCCGCATCGCGGCCTATGGTCCGTTCGTCGGCGACCCGATGAGCGTGTGCTTCGGCAGGTCACTGCTGTCGCGGCGCTGAAGATCGCCTGCCGCTAGGATGGCGGTCATGTCGAGCCTTGAACCGCCGAGCTTGCGCAGCCTGCTGCTGGGCCTGGAGGGCCGCATCTCGCGCCGCACCTGGTGGCTGTGGGGTGTCGCACTGCCGCTCGGGCTGGCGTTGTACTTCACGGTCTTGCTGCGCGTCGTCGGGGTCTCGCCGCGCAGCACCGACATCGGCGTGAACCTGTTGCTGCTGTGGCCTGCGCTGGCCGTCAGCGTCAAACGCTGGCACGACCGAGGCAAAAGCGGCTGGTGGGTGCTGGTGGCCTTGATGCCGTTCGTCGGATGGCTCTGGTTGCTGATCGAGAACGGGCTTCTGCGTGGCGACCCAGGCGCCAACCGCTTCGGCGAACCACCGGCCGGCCCTCGCGGCAGACTGGGGGGCGTCAGTATCGACCCGTGATACCGGCCAGGCGCAGGTACCAATTGGCGGCCCAGGCGACAAAGCCGCGCCGCAGCGCCGCGAGCCAGCCCGGCGCCACCGGCGGCGCGGTGACCTCGCGCGAAACCAGCGCGGCCTGCTCGAAGGCCGCCGCCAGGGCAGCCGTGAAGTGGGCATCGCGCACCACCACATTGGCCTCGAGGTTGAGCAGCAGCGAGAGCGGATCGATATTGGAGCTGCCCACCGTCGCCCAGTCGTCGTCGACGATCGCCGCCTTGGCATGCAGGAATGCGGGCATGTACTCGAAGATCCGCACGCCGCGCGACAACAGGTCGTCGTACAGCACGCTCGCTGCCAGCCCGGCGAAACGGTAGTCGAGCTTGCCTTGCAACAGCAGGCGCACGCGCACGCCGCGCCGGGCGGCGTCGCGCAACACGCGCATGAACAGGCGACCGGGATAGAAGTACGGCGAGACCAGGTCGATCCGCCGGCGCGCGCGCGACAGCGCGTCGATGTAGCTGCGTTCGATGGCGCGGCGCTGGCGCAAGTTGTCGCGGACGAGGAACGCGGCATAGACCGGGCTGATGTCCGAGTCGTCGGCCTGGGGCTCCGTGCTCACGCGCAGACGGCGCATCAGCTGGCGCGCTCGAGCAACGGGCTCAGCGCTCCGCGCCAGGGCAATGACCTCATCGCGCCAGTCGCGGCCGAAAGCGGCTCGGGTCCACATCGCCCGCGCGGTCTGCGCCACCGGGCCGACAACCGGGCCGCGCAGCGCGACGGCATAGTCCAGTCGCGGCTCGGGCGTGATGCCGTGGTTGAGGTCGTTACGATCATCAATGACATTGATGCCACCGACGAAGGCCGTCTCGGCGTCGCAGGCCAGCACCTTCTGGTGGAGGCGCCGCAACTGCCCGGGCTGCAGCCAGGCATACCAGCGGTCGAGCGGCCTGAATACCGCCAGGGCCACACCGCTGCCGTCGAACCAGCGGCGCAGCGTGGGCAGGCTGGCCATCGACCCGAAGCCGTCGACGACCACGCGCACGCGCACACCACGCCGCGCCGCGTCGATCAGTGCGCCGGCAATCGAACGGGCCGCCGCGTCGTGATGGAAGATGTAGGTCGCCAACCAGACCTCGTGATGCGCGCGGGCAATGGCCTCGAGCATCGCCGGGAACAGTTGATCGCCACCGGTGAGTAGCGTGATCTCGTTCCCGCCGCTGAACGACGCCTCGCGCAACGTGTACCAGGCGCTCTCGTGGCCGGCGCTCATGGCCACTCGAATTCTGCGACCAGCGGCAGGTGGTCGCTCATGCGGGCCCAAGTCGCCCCGCGCGGCACGAAGGTCGAGTGGCAGGCCAGCACGCGGGTGTAGATGCGGTCGAGTGCGAAGACCGGCACCCGAGAGGGAAAGGTCGAACGGCGCCCGGCGCGAGGCCCGAGGCCCAGCGCGCGCGCCAGACCGATCTCGCGCATCGGGGCATCGAGCCGCTCACCCCAGTCGTTGAAGTCGCCGGCGACGATCAGCGGCGCAGCGGCTGGCACCGTGGCGGCGATGAAGTCGGCCAGGCGCTGCACCTGGCGCACGCGGCCGGAATGCATCAGCCCCAGGTGCGCGACCACCGCGTGCAGGGTGCGGCCGTGCCAATCCACCGGCACATGCAGCAGACCGCGCTGTTCGAAACGGTGGTCGCTGACATCGTGGTGACCGATGTCGCCGAGGGGCCAGCGCGACAGCAGCGCATTGCCGTGTTCGCCGTGGCGGGTGATGGCGTTGGTACGGTAGGCCACGTCATAGCCCTCGGGCGCCAGGAATTCGGCCTGACCCTGCTCGGGCCAGCCGAACCAGGTGCGGTCGAAGTGACGCGCGTCGCGGCTGTGGTGCAGCCGAACCTCCTGCAGGAACACCAGGTCGGCATCGAGCGCCTCAACACCCAGCCCGAGGTTGTGGATCTCCAGGCGCTTGCGCGGTCCGATCCCGCGCACACCTTTGTGGATGTTGTAGGTGGCGACACGCAGTCGGTCGGGCAGGCCGGTGTGCGGGGGCAGCGCGCTCGACTGCAGCGACTTCATGTTGCAACCTGAAAGTGCGGTAGTTGAAGCACGGCTTCGGCGTTGCTGGGCGAAAAGCATCGGTCGGCCGCCTCGCGCCAAGGCAGCCATTCGAAGCGCAGGTGTTCGCGCGGGTTCAGCGCGACGGGTGTGCCGGCGGGCACGGTCAGCCCGAAGACATGCTCCGTGTTATGCGTCACCCCGGGCGCGTAACGGTGACGCCAGACCGGATAGATCTCGTAGACATTGGCGAGTTGCCAGTCGCGCAAAGCGCTGGGCGGGACGCCACGGCTTCCGATCGCAATGCCGGTTTCCTCGGCGACCTCACGCACGCAGGTGTCGCGCAAGGCCTCGCCCACCCTGTCCTTCGAGCCGGTCACGCTTTGCCAGTAGCCGGGTTTGTCGGCCCGCTCGATCAGCAACACGTCGAGCCCTGGCGTGTGGATCACCACCAAGACCGATTCGGGGATTTTGTGGGCGGGCATTGGGCAGTGAGCAGGGCACGGGAGGTGCCCGCACCCTGATTCTGCCCAATGCCCCGCGCGCGGCTCAGGCCGGCTGGGTATTGCGCAACCGAATGTGAAGCTCACGCAGTTGCTTCTCGTCGACAGGGCCCGGCGCATTGGTCAGCAAGTCCTGCGCACGCTGGGTCTTCGGGAAGGCGATCACGTCGCGCAGCGAATCGGCGCCCGTCATCAGCATCACCAGCCGGTCGAGGCCGATGGCAATGCCGCCGTGCGGCGGTGCGCCGTACTGCAGCGCGTCGAGCAGGAAGCCGAACTTGGCCTGCGCTTCCTCGGCATTGATCTTCAGCGCGCGGAAGACCTTGCTCTGCACGTCCTCGCGGTGGATACGCACCGACCCGCCGCCGAGTTCGATGCCGTTCAGGACCACATCGTAGGCCTTGGCGATGCAGGCGCCCGGATCGCTCTCGAGCCAGTCCTCGTGACCGTCCTTCGGTGCGGTGAAGGGGTGGTGCACCGCGACCCAGCGCCCGGCCGCATCGTCGCGCTCGAACATCGGGAAGTCGACCACCCACAGCGGTTCCCACTCCCCATGCGCCAGCCCCTTGGCCTTGCCGAATTCGCTGTGGCCGACCTTCACGCGCAGCGCGCCGATGGCATCGTTGACGATCTTGGCCTTGTCGGCGCCGAAGAAGATCAGGTCGCCGTTGCGCGCACCGGTGCGCCGCATGATTTCGTCCAGCGCCCGGTTGTGCAGGTTCTTGACGATCGGACTCTGGAGCCCTTCGCGGCCCGCCGAGGCCTCGTTCACCTTGATCCAGGCTAGGCCCTTGGCACCATAGATCTTGACGAACTCGGTGTACCCGTCGATCTCGCCGCGGCTCATCTCGGCGCCGCCTGGGATCCGCAGCGCGACGACGCGCCCTTCCTTGCTGGTGGCCGGGGTCGAGAAGACCTTGAAGTCGACATCGACCATGACGTCGGTCAGCTCGGTGAACTCCAGCTTGACGCGCAGATCGGGCTTGTCGCTGCCGTAGCGGCGCATCGCCTCGCCGTACGTCATCACCGGGAAGGCCGGCAGGCTGACGCCGATGGCGTGCTCGAAGCTGCTGCGGATCATGCCCTCGAACATCGTGCGGATCTCCTCCTCGGCCAGGAACGAGGTCTCGACGTCGATCTGCGTGAACTCGGGCTGGCGGTCGGCGCGCAAGTCCTCGTCCCGGAAGCACTTGGTGATCTGGTAGTAGCGGTCGAAGCCGGCCACCATCAGCAGTTGCTTGAACAACTGAGGGCTCTGCGGCAGCGCGAAGAACATGCCGTCGTGCACGCGCGAAGGCACGAGGTAGTCGCGCGCCCCTTCCGGCGTGCTCTTGGTCAGCATCGGCGTCTCGATGTCGATGAAACCGTTGGCATCGAGGAACTTGCGCACCTCCATGGCCACGCGGTAACGCAGCCGCATGTTGCGCTGCATGGCCGGACGCCGCAGGTCGAGCACCCGGTGAGTCAGGCGCACGGTCTCCGACAGGTTCTCGTCGTCGAGTTGGAACGGCGGCGTCACGCTGGGGTTGAGAACTTCCAGCTCATGCGCCAGCACTTCGACCTTCCCGCTGACCAGGTTGGCGTTCTCGGTACCGGCCGGGCGGGCGCGAACCAAGCCCGTGAGCTTCAGGCAGAACTCGTTCCTGACCTCTTCGGCGACGGAAAACGTGGCTGCGCGGTCGGGGTCGCAGACGATCTGCACCAAACCCTCGCGGTCGCGCAGGTCGATGAAGATCACGCCGCCGTGGTCGCGGCGGCGGTGGGCCCAGCCCATCAGGGTGACGGTCTGCCCGAGCAGCGCTTCGCTGACCAGGCCGCAATACGTAGTTCGCATGGCTTGCTTTCGGATTCTTCTGCAGGGTCGCCGCACGGAGCGGCAGGGGTAGGTTCAGGTCGGCGCGCGGAGATTGCAGACTTGCCGAACGCTGGCCGGCGCATTCGGCCGCATCAATTTCGTGCCGCGCCCACCGGCAGGGCCGATGCCGGCGGCGCAACGACGCCCATCGAGATGATGTACTTCAGGGCCTCGTCGACACTCATGCGCAACTCGATCACTTCGCCGCGCGGGACCATCAGGAAGAAACCCGAGGTCGGGTTCGGCGTGGTCGGAACGTACAAGCTCAGGTAATCGGCGTGCAGGTGCTCGGCCGCCTCGCCGCCAGGCCTGCCGGTGACGAAAGCGATGGTCCACGAGCCTTGGCGCGGGTATTGCACCAACACGGCTTCGCGAAAGGCGTTGCCGCTCGACGAGAACAGCGTGTCAGAGACCTGCTTGACCGAGCTGTAGATCGATTTGACGATCGGGATGCGGTACACCAACCGGCTGCCCTGGCGCAGCCACCACTGGCCGACAAAGTTGGCGGCGAAGATGCCCGTCAGCAGCAAGGCGATCACCACCACCACCAGCCCCAGCCCCGGCACATGGCGCAGCATCTCGAGGAACCCGTGCGCCCCGTCCGGCAGCAGCGCCTGCGTGCCGCTCAGGACCCACCCGAACAGGCCATCGACGATGCCCAGGACCGTGGTCAGCAGCCAGATCGTGACCGCCAGGGGCAGCCACACCAGGAGTCCGGCGACGATGTATTTCCTCACAACACGAACCCCCGATCAGGCGGCATCGCCGGACGGACTCGGCGTTGCAGCCGGGGTCGGAGCGGCGGCCGGCGTCGCTGCCGGTGCGGCCGCCGGCGTCTTGCTGTCAGCCGCCGGCGCCGCCACGGCGTTGCCATCCGAGGCTTTCTCGGCGGCCTTGTCCGTGGCGGCGTTGCCGGCCTCCGGTTTGGCGGCGGCAGGCGCCGCCTGAGGATTGCGGAAATCGGTGACGTACCAACCCGAACCCTTGAGCTGGAAGCCGGCCGCGGTAACCTGCTTCTCGAAGCGCGGCGCGCCGCAGGCCGGGCAGTCGGCGAGCGGCGGATCGGACAGCTTGCGCAGCAAGTCCTTGGCGTGGCCGCAGGCGGCGCAGCGATAAGCGTAGATCGGCATGGGAACGTTGGAGCCGCAAAACCGCGCGGCAAAGCATGGAATTATAGGGAAGCGGTGCACCTGACCGGATAATCCCGCGCGCAGCCGAGCTTGCGGCGTCAGTCGACCCCCGCCGGCCGGACCTATCGTCAACCCGCCCTTACCCTGGAGCTGAACTCATGAGGCCGTTCCCCTTCCGCGTCACGACCTTGAGCTGCTGCGTAGCGACGGCCGCCGCACTCGCCTTTGGCCCGAACGCATTGGCCGACGAGGAAAAGGTGGTCAACATCTACAACTGGGCCGACTACATCGCGCCCGACACGATCAAGAATTTCGAAAAGGAAACGGGCATCAAGGTCCGATACGACAACTTCGACAGCAACGAGGTCTTGCACGCCAAGCTGGTCGCCGGCCGCAGCGGCTACGACGTCGTCGTACCGGGTTCGCACTTCGCCAAGATGCAGATCGACGGCGGCCTGCTGATGAAGCTCGACAAGTCGAAGTTGTCGAACCTGAAAAACCTGGACCCGGCGATCCAGTCCCAATTGGCCAAACTCGACCCGGGCAACGAGTACGTCGTCAATTGGCTGTGGGGCTACACCACCGTCGGCATCAACGCCGAAAAGGTGAAGAAGGCGCTCGGCACCATGCCCATGCCAGACAACGTGTGGGACCTGGTCTTCAAGCCGGAGTACGCGTCCAAGCTGAAAGGCTGCGGCGTCTCGTTCCTCGACACGGCGTCCGAGGTGATTCCGATCGCCCTCAAGTACATCGGCAAGGATCCGCACAGCAAGGACGCCGCCGACTACAAGGCCGCGGGCGAGATGCTGGGTCGCGTGCGCCCCTACGTGACCCGCTTTTCCGGCTCGGGCTCGGACTACATCGATCAGATGGCGCGCGGACAGCTTTGCGCTGTGGTCGGCTGGTCGGGTGACATCTATATCGCGAAGGATCGGGCCGCAAAGGCCAAGCAGCCCCAGGCCCTCGAAGTGCTGCTGCCCAAATCAGGTGGCCTGCTGTTCTTCGACGTGATGGCGATTCCAAAGGACGCCAAGCACCCCGAAAACGCCCACAAGTGGATCGATTACATCCTGCGGCCGGAAGTACACGCCTCATTGACCAACGCCGTCTTCTACGCCAACCCGAACCTGGCAGCGCGCAAAGCCGTGAAGCCTGAACTGGCCAACGACAAGGCCGTTTTCCCCGACGCCGCGGCCCTCGACGCGATGATCGTGCCGGGCGTGCCCGATCAGGCCACGCGGCGCCTGATCACGCGCACCTTCACGACCTTCAAGGCCGGACGCTGACCGCGCTGCTGCTGCTTCAGTGCCACCAGGGGCTGAAACGCAGCAGCAGCTGGGCGACCAGCAGGCCACCGACGAAGCCGAGCCCGACCCACAGCGTCGCGCGCAGCAAGCGGTGGGTGCGGCGCTGCTCGTCGAGCAGGGCCTGCAGCGCCGCCGAGTCGTTGCGCGGCTGGAGTGCCGCGTGTAGCAGACGTGGCAGTTCGGGCAGCAGCTGGGCATAGCGCGGCGCCTCATCCTTCAGCCGTTCCACCAGACCAAGCCAGCCGATCTGCTCGTTCATCCAGCGCTCGAGGAAGGGCTTCGCCGTGCTCCACAGGTCGAGGTCGGGGTCGAGCTCGCGGCCCAGACCTTCGATGTTGAGCAGCGTCTTTTGCAACAGCACCAGCTGAGGTTGGATCTCGACATTGAAGCGGCGCGAAGTCTGGAACAGGCGCAGCAGCACCTGGCCAAGCGAGATGTCCTTCAGCGGGCGGTCGAACAACGGCTCGCAAACGGTGCGGATCGCACTCTCTAGCGCATCGATGCGCGTGGCGCGCGGCACCCAGCCGCTCTCGACATGCAGTTCGGCGACACGCTTGTAGTCGCGCCGGAAGAAGGCCGTGAAGTTCTGCGCCAGGTAGTCGCGGTCGCTGTCGGTGAGGGTGCCGACGATCCCGAAGTCCAGTGCGATGTAGCGTCCGAAGGTCGCCCGCGCGGTGCTGACCTGGATGTTGCCAGGGTGCATGTCGGCGTGAAAGAAGCCGTCGCGAAACACCTGGGTAAAGAAGATCGTGACCCCGTCGCGCGCGAGCTTCTTCAGGTCGACGCCGGCCGCTCGCAAGCGCTCGGACTGACTGATCGGTACGCCGTTCATCCGCTGCATGACCATCACGCTCGGTGTGCACAGGTCCCAGACCATCTCGGGCACTTCGACCAGGGCCAGACCGGCCATGTTGCGACGGAGCTGGGCAGCGTTGGCCGCCTCGCGCACCAAGTCGAGCTCGTCATGCAGGTAACCGTCGAACTCGGCCACCACCTCACGCGGCTTCAGGCGCTTGCCGTCGACGCTGCTGCGCTCGACCCAGACCGCCACGCGACGCAGCAGAGCCAGGTCACCTTCGATGGCGGCAAGCATCCCTGGCCGTAAGACCTTGACCGCCACCTCGCGCCCGCCATGCAGCGTGGCGAAGTGCACCTGCGCAATCGACGCGCTGGCCACCGGCTCGGCCTCGAAGGTCGCGAAGACCTCATCGATGCGACGCCCGAAAACCCGCTCGACGATCGCAACCGACTCGGCCCCCGGGAAGGGCGGCACGCGGTCCTGCAACTTGGCCAGTTCATCGGCCACATCCAAGGGCAGCAGGTCTCGCCGTGTCGACAGGACCTGGCCGAACTTGACGAAGATCGGCCCCAGGCGCTCGAATGCCTGGCGCAGCCGCACGCCGCGCGGCTCGTCGAAACTGCGCCCGACCATGGCCAAGCGGGCCAACCAGCGCACCCAACGCTGGCGCACACCCGACAAGGCGATGTCGTCGACCCCGAAACGAAGCAGCGTGAAGGCGATGAAGAGCAGGCGCGCGAGCTGGGTCATGGCTTGTCTGTCGCAGGCGCCCAGCGGCGCAGCGCCGCAGCAACGGCGCTGCCCAGACTCGCCAGCTGCCGGGCCGGCAGCGGCCCGACGACACGTGCCAGATCGGCCTCGATGTCCCACCGCAGGTTGTCGGCCAGCCACTGGATGTCGGCTGCGAACTGGGCTTCGCCTTGCACGCTGACGTCGGGTCGCTCGCCCGCTGCCAGCCGAGCCATCAACCCAGCCGGGTTGGCGGCCGAGATCTGCAGCTTCAACATCGCTGGGGGTCCCGCCGGCGCACCTTCAGCGCAGGACTCCAACAGCCCCGCCGGGGTGACTTCGAACTCGGCGATCGGCGGCACCGGCAGGAACGAGGGCCAATCGATCCACTCGACGCGCAGGCGCTTGCCGACGTGCGGCAGCAGACGCTGCATCGCCGCCGGCTCCGCAGCGAGCAGGTGGTTGACCAACAGCGTCAAGCGCTGCAGCCCTGCCGGCACGACGAGAGCGCGTAGAGATTGCAACATGTGCACGGATTGTAGGCAGCGCAGGTCAGGAAGCACTGGAGCCGGCACCCTGTCAGGCATGCCTTGGGCGAAAATCGGTGGCGCCCGGCATGCGCCACCCGCGACCGCGCAAATCAGAGATGCCCACCATGCCCACGATCTTGCTGACCGGTGCTACCGGCTACATCGGTTCGCACACCTGGCTGGCGCTTGCTGCCGCCGGCTACGACGTCGTCGGCGTCGACGACTTCAGCAACAGCGCGCCACAGGTGCTCGACCGCCTGGCGGTGTTGCTGGGCCAAGTGCCTTGTTTCGAGCAGGCCAACGTCTGCGACAGGGCCGCGATGACCGCCTTGATGCAGCGTTACGCCGTCGACGCCACAGTGCACTTCGCAGCGAGCAAGTCGGTCGGCGATTCAACGACACAGCCGCTGGCCTATTACGCCAACAACATCGGGGGCCTGCTCAGCGTCTGCGAAGCGATGCGCGAACACGGCGCGCAGCGCTTCGTCTTCAGCAGTAGCGCCACCGTGTACGGCCAGCCCGATCGACTGCCGATCAGCGAAGATGCACCGCTGGCCGCCACCAACCCCTATGGTCAGACCAAGCTGATGGCCGAACAGATCCTGCGCGACCTCGGCACCGCGGATCCAGGCTGGCAGACCGCCTGCCTGCGCTACTTCAATCCGGTCGGCGCGCACGACAGCGGCAGGATCGGCGAGGACCCGCGTGGCGTGCCCAACAACCTGATGCCTTACGTGGCCCAGGTCGCCGTGGGTCGGCGCAAGCAGCTGCAGATCTTCGGCCACGACTACCCTACGCCCGATGGCACCGGTGTGCGCGACTACATCCATGTGATGGACCTGGCAGAGGGCCATGCGGCCGCGTTGCAGCGCCTGTTCGACGCACCCGGCTCGTTCACCGTCAACCTCGGCACCGGGCAGGGCTACAGCGTGCTCGAGCTGGTGCGGGCTTACGAGCAAGCCAGCGGGCGCCCCGTGCCCTATGCCCTGGCACCTCGCCGACCGGGCGACGCGGCGGCCTGTTATGCCGATCCGCGACTCGCGGCAGACCTGCTCGGTTGGCGCGCGCGGCGCAACCTCGCCTCGATGTGTGCCGACAGTTGGCGCTGGCAGCGCCTCAACCCCGACGGCTTTGCGTCGACCGCCTGAGCACGGCGCGCCGCCTGAAGGCGGTCAGCGTCGCGCGCTCTGCCGCATCCTTCAGAGCCGTGCGCGCTGGTGCGACAGCAGCGCCGCCAGTTCCTGCTGCACGGTCGCCGGGAAACCTCGCCGGCCCCCGCGGTAGTCGTTGATCATGTGGTCGAGCACCTGCACGCTGTAGGCGGTGTCGGCCCAGGCAACGGCGATCGCGTTGGCGACGCGCGGGAAATGTTCACACATGGCGTGGGGCCGTAACGCGGCGGGCAGGCCGATGACCCAGTCCATGGCCAGGCCGGTCAGCGCGCGGTCGGTGGCCACGGGCTTGCGGCGCTGTTCCTCCCAGAAGCCCGGCTGCAGGTGCTTGGATTCGATCACCCCGGGCGGCAGGTCGTCGAGCACATGCCGCGCATCCTCAAAATCGGTCAACTCAAAGTCAATCGAGCCCGGCGGGGGGGCCGGTGGTTTGGGCGGTGGGTGATTGAGCATGTAGGCGTCTCGGCAAAGCGCGGACCTGCGATATCACAAATTGTGGCGCATGCGCCCCACTTCCTTCAATCCGTGCAATTGGGGGAGTATTCGGGGCCGCAGCATCGCCCTGCCAAGCCTCAACAACGCACCCCGACATGCAGCGCCACCACTCCGGCGGACAGGTTGTGGACATCGACATGGCCGAAGCCGGCAGCCTTCATCATCGCCTTGAGCGTGGACTGGTCCGGGTGCATGCGGATCGATTCGGCCAGATAGCGGTAGCTGTCGCCGTCGCCGGCAACCCATTGCCCGAGGCGAGGCAGCACGTTGAACGAATACCAATCATAGGCCTTGGCCAAGGGCGCGGCCACTTTGGAAAACTCCAGCACCAGGACGCGGCCACCATGGCGCAGCACGCGGGCCATTTCCGCCAGGGCCCGCTCCTTGTGCGTCATGTTGCGCAGTCCGAAAGCCACGCTAACGAGGTCGAACGAGGCGTCGGGCAAGGGCAGGGATTCGGCGTCGCAGACCAGCGTGGGTAGCAACAGACCCTCGTCGAGCAGGCGGTCGCGGCCCTGGCGCAGCATGGCTTCGTTGATGTCGGTGTGCAAGACCAGGCCGCTGGCGCCGACCTGGCGCGCAAAGGCTCGCGCCAAGTCGCCGGTGCCGCCGGCCAAGTCGAGCACTCTGTCGCCGGGATGCAGGTTGGCCACCGCCACTGCGTAGGCCTTCCAGGCCCGGTGCAGGCCGAGCGACATCAGGTCGTTCATCAGGTCGTACTTCGGCGCCACGGCGTCGAACACACCGCGGACGCGTGCTGCCTTGTCACCCTCGGCGACAGTCTCGAAGCCGAAATCGGTCTTGCCCGAGTCGCCCATGTCAGTGGTGGTGGCCGCAAGAGGCGGCGGACGCGGCCTGCATCGGCGCGTCGCGCGACACGCCGGCGGCGGCGACCCGTGCTTCGTAGTCGCGCCACAGCTTGTCTTGCTGCGCGCCGAGAAAATACAGGTAGTCCCAGGAGAAAATGCCCGAACTGTGGCCGTCGTCAAAGCTCGGCTGCACGGCGTAGTGGCCGACCGACTCAAGGCCAACGATCCCGACCTCCCGCTTGCCGGTCTGCAGCACTTCCTGGCCAGGGCCATGGCCCTGCACTTCGGCCGAGGGCGAGTAGACCCGCATCAACTCGAAGGGAATGCGAAAGGTCTCGCCGTTGTCGAAACCGACTTCGAGAACCTTCGATTGCTGGTGCAGCGTGAGCGCCGTCGGACGTGGTTTTTCGGCCATGCACGAGTGTAGTCGGCCGCCTCGGTGCCCCCAAAGCAGGGACTTGTTCACGCAGTTCTTCGGGCGAGCCGCAGCCGGCCCACAGACAATCCCTCATCGCCGAGCGGCAGCATCGTCGGGCCCTCTGATCCTCTTGTGGAGCCGATCCTTGAGCTTCTTGCAGACGTCGTTGATCGCCCTGGCCGGCATTGCGCCCTGTGCGCTGCTGCTGTGGTTGGCTGCGTCGGTGCACGCCCAAGGGAAGACAGACTCGACGCTGTCGCCACGTGGCGTTCGTGGCATGGCCCTGGGCCTGGCGGCAGGCGGCATCTGCTGGCCGCTGCAACTCGCCAGCGCAAACGCGATCGGCCCGGCGGCATTCCTGTGGCAACTGGTGCTGGTGGCGCTGTCGCTCGGCCTGCCTGCACTCGCGGCTCACGCCGCCACCAGCGAAGAGCATTGGCAGAGCAGCCGCCGCGCCGGTGTCGCCGCTGCGGCCCTGCTGGTCTCGGCGATCGGCATCTCGGCGGTGTCGGGTGCGACCGACTCGACGACGGCGCTGCTGCGGACCGCGCTGGGCGCCACCGTGCTGGCC
>DATDES010000121.1:0-3137 GCA_036522975.1 Burkholderiaceae bacterium
GCGGCTACCTGCCCAAGCGCCGCGCCAAGGCCGAAGAGAGCTTCACGATTCCGCCGCTGGACACCTTCAAGGCGGTTCTGGAGCCGACGGCCGAAGGCCGCGAGATCAGCACCACCCAGGCCTATGTGCGCTTCCTGACCCAGCTGCTGCGCGAAAAGGAACTGGGACCGCGCGTCGTGCCGATCCTGGTCGACGAGGCGCGCACCTTCGGCATGGAGGGCCTGTTCCGCCAGATCGGCATCTACAACCCCGCGGGCCAAAACTACACGCCGGTCGACAAGCACCAGGTGATGTACTACCGCGAGGCCACCGATGGCCAGATCCTGCAGGAAGGCATCAACGAGGCCGGCGGCATGGGCTCGTGGATCGCTGCGGCCACCTCGTACTCGACGAACAACCGCATCATGGTGCCGTTCTACGTCTACTACTCGATGTTCGGCTTCCAGCGCATCGGCGACATGGCCTGGGCCGCCGGCGACATGCAGGCGCGCGGCTTCCTGCTTGGGGGCACCTCGGGGCGCACGACGCTGAATGGAGAGGGCCTGCAGCACGAAGACGGCCACAGCCACATCCTGGCCGGCACGATTCCCAACTGCATCAGCTACGACCCCACGTTCGCGCACGAGGTCGGCGTCATCCTGCACCATGGCCTGAAGCGCATGGTCGAGAAGCAGGACAACGTCTTCTACTATCTGACGCTACTGAACGAAAACTATCCGATGCCAGGCCTGAAGGCCGGCACCGAGGAGCAGATCCTGAAGGGCATGTACCTCCTCGAGGAAGGCGCCAAGAAGACCCCGCGCGTCAACCTGCTGGGCAGCGGCACCATCCTGCGCGAGAGCATCGCGGCCAAGGAGCTGCTGGAGAAGGATTGGGGCGTAGCGGCCAACCTCTGGAGCTGCCCGAGCTTTAACGAGCTGGCGCGCGACGGCCAGGACTGCGAGCGCTGGAACCTGCTGCACCCGACGGAGAAGTCGCGCATCCCCTTCGTGACGCAGCAGCTCGACAAGCATGCCGGCCCGGTGATCGCATCGACCGACTACATGAAGAACTACGCCGACCAGATCCGCGCCTTCATTCCGAAGGGGCGACAGTACAAGGTGCTTGGCACGGACGGCTTCGGCCGCAGCGACTTCCGCAGCAAGCTGCGCGAGCATTTCGAGGTCAATCGCCACTACATCGTCGTCGCGGCGCTGAAGGCACTGGCCGACGAGGGCACGCTTCCCTTGGCGAAAGTGGCCGAGGCGATCAAGAA
Source organism: Burkholderiaceae bacterium (assembly GCA_036522975.1). Classification (GTDB taxonomy): domain Bacteria; phylum Pseudomonadota; class Gammaproteobacteria; order Burkholderiales; family Burkholderiaceae_C; genus CADEEN01. Next base: position 1,256 of record DATDES010000121.1, read on the forward strand.
GTACGGCATCCAGGCCGACAAGATCAACCCGCTGTACGCATAAGCACAACGACACCGGAGACAGAACATGGCGCTGGTCGAAGTCAAGGTCCCGGACATCGGTGACTTCAAAGAGGTCGAGGTCATCGAGTTGCTGGTCAAGGCCGGCGACACGGTGGCGGTCGATCAGTCGCTGCTGACGGTGGAGTCGGACAAGGCGTCGATGGAGATCCCGTCATCGCATGCCGGTGTCGTCAAGGAGTTGAAGGTCAAGCTCGGCAACAAGGTCGGCGAGGGCACGCTGGTGCTGCTGCTCGAGGCGGCCGCCGATGCCGCGGCGGCGCCCGCCGCTGCAGCCGCCCCGGCCCCGTCCCCTGCCGTGGTTGCTGCCGTCCCCGCGCCGGCGCCGGGGGCCGCAGCGGCCGCTGGTGGCGCGATTGACGTTATCGTGCCGGACATCGGCGACTTCGACGAAGTCGCGGTGATCGAGGTCTTCGTGAAGGCCGGCGACAACGTCAAGGTCGAGCAGAGCCTGATCACCGTCGAAAGCGACAAGGCGTCGATGGAGATTCCGTCGTCGCATGCAGGCGTCGTGAAGGAGCTGAAGGTCAATGTCGGCGACAAGGTCAAGCAGGGAAGCTTGATCGCGGTGCTGCAAGGATCGGCCAGTGTCGCGGGGTCGGGTGTCGCGGCTACCGCGCCTGCGGCGCCTGCCAAGGCTGCCGCTGTCGCTGCGCCCGCCCCGTCAGCGGCGGCGCCTGCGTCCGCTTCCATGCCGGCTCACGAGCCGATGGCCTCCAAGGGCGGACTGCCCCATGCTTCGCCCTCCGTCCGTCGCCTGGCGCGCGAACTCGGCGTGCCGCTCGACGAGGTCAAGGGCAGCGGGCCGAAGGGTCGCATCACGCAGGAAGACCTGCAGGGCTTCGTCAAGGGCGTGATGGGCGGCGCCGTTCAAACGTCGGCGCAGAAGGCCAAGGCGCCTGCGGCGGCGGGAGGTGGCGCCTTCCCTGGCCTGCTTCCATGGCCGCAGGTCGACTTCACGAAGTTCGGCCCCGTCGAGCGCAAGGATCTGTCGCGCATCAAGAAGATCAGCGGGGCGAACCTGCACCGCAACTGGGTCGTGATTCCGCATGTCACGAACCACGATGACGCCGACATCACCGAACTTGAAGCCTTCCGCGTCCAGCTCAACAAGGAAAACGAGAAGGCCGGCATCAAGGTGACGATGCTCGCCTTCCTGATCAAGGCCGCGGTCGCCGCGTTGAAGAAGTTCCCGGACTTCAATGCCTCACTCGACGGCGAGCAGATCGTCCTGAAGAACTACTTCCACATCGGCTTCGCCGCCGACACGCCGAACGGCCTGATGGTCCCGGTGATCAAGGACGCCGACAAGAAGGGCGTGTTCCAGATCGGCCAGGAGATGGGCGAGCTGGCAAAGAAGGCGCGCGACGGCAAGCTGGGTCCAGCCGAGATGAGCGGCGGCTGCTTCTCGATCTCCTCGCTGGGCGGCATCGGCGGGCGCTACTTCACGCCGATCATCAACGCACCCGAGGTCGCGATCATGGGGGTGTGCAAGGGCAGCACCGAGCCGCACTGGGACGGCAAGGCTTTCGTGCCGCGCCTGATCCTGCCGCTGTCGCTCTCCTGGGACCACCGCGTGATCGATGGCGCCGCCGCAGCGCGCTTCAACGCCTACTTCGGCCAGATCCTCGGCGACTTCAGGCGTGTCCTGCTTTGATGGCGCGACTGAGCCGGCGCTGACACCGACAAGACCTTGGCCGCGACGGTGCGGCCGCCAACGATCCAACTGAAAGACTGACATGGCCCTCATCGAAGTTCGGGTGCCCGACATCGGCGACTTCAAGGACGTCGCCGTCATCGAGCTGCTGGTCAAGCCAGGCGA
>DATDES010000122.1:0-5692 GCA_036522975.1 Burkholderiaceae bacterium
GCCTGACCGTCAACTCCTTCAACGCCTTGTCGCTCGAGCCGCCGATGGTGCTGTGGTCGCTGCGCCTGGCCAGCCCGAGCCTGGGGGCCTTCGACGGTGCCACCCACTTTGCGATCAATGTGCTGGCTGAATCGCAGGTCGACCTGTCGCGCCGCTTCGCCTCGACCGTGCCCGCCAAGTTTGATGAAGGCCTGTGGGGGCAGGGCGTCTGCGGCGTTCCGGTACTGGCCGGCTGCACCGCGACCTTCGAGTGTCGGCTGGCCTCGCACCAGACAGCGGGTGACCACCGGCTCTACTTCGGTCTCGTTACGGCGATGAGCACCCAGTCGGTGCCGCCGCTCGTCTATCACGGCGGTCGTTACCACCTGCTTGGAGAGATCCTGTGATGCCTGCCCCGACCGAAGGCCATTGGGTCGCGGCCTTCGTCGAAGTGTTGCAGCGCTGTGGTGTTCGCGCCGGCGACGCTTGCGCGGTGCTGACCGAGTCGCAGTCGCGGCCGGTGCTGACACAACTGGCGCGTCTGGCCTTGCAGCAACTCGGCGCCCGGCACTTCGTCGTCAGCGTGCCGACGCCGCCATCGTCGGCCCCCGTGCCGGTGCGCTCGACCGGGGCCTCGGGTGCGCTGAACGGCCAGACTGCCGTCGTCGAAGCCTTGGCGCGTTGCGCGCTGGTCGTCGATTGCACCGTCGAAGGCCTGCAGCACGCCGCCGAGTTGCCGCGCATCCTCGCCGGCGGTGCACGCGTGCTGGTCGTCAGCAACGAGCACCCGGAAATCCTCGAACGCTGCCTGCCGCAGGCCGACGACGAGGCTCAGGCCCGAGGCGCGATGCGGCGCTTGAAGGCCGCCAGCCGCATGCACGTGAGTTCTGCAGCCGGCACCGACCTTGCTATCGACCTCACAGGTGCCCGCATCGGCGGCGTCTGGGGCTTCACCAGCAATCCCGGCACTCTGACCCATTGGCCGGGTGGGCTGGTACTGGCCTTCCCGGCCGCCAGTCGCGTCAACGGCACGCTGGTGCTCGATCGTGGCGACGTCAACCTGAGCTTCAAGCGCTACCTGCAGGATGCTGTGCGCCTCGTGATCGAGGACGACCATGTCGAAGCGGTCGTCGGTGATTCACCGGATGCCGAGCTGATGCGCGGCGCCTTCGCGGCCTGGGGCGACCGTGCGGCGTACGCGGTGTCGCATGTCGGCTGGGGCCTGAACCGGCGTGCACGCTGGGAGGCCATGTCGTTCTACGACAAGTCCGACTTCAACGGCACCGAATTGCGGGCCTTTGCGGGCAACTTCCTGTACTCGACCGGCGCCAACGAAGCGGCCGGGCGCCACACCCTGGGGCACTTCGACCTGCCACTGCGCGGCTGCACGGTCGAGCTCGATGGCCAGGCGGTGGTACGGAATGGGGTCTTGTTGTGAGTGACTTCACTCGGGTTCGTGATGCGCCGCTGGCCCACCTGCGCTGGGGCTGCGGCGAACGTGCGGTTGTCCTGCTGCATGGCGTCGGCGGCGGTCGGGCGGCCTGGGGTGACAGCATCTCTGGAACCGGCAGTGTGCTGGCCGAGGCCGGCTTCATGGCGATCGCCGTCGACCTGCCCGGCTATGGCGAGTCGCCTTCGATCGAACCGTATGACATGAACGGCCTCGCCACTGCGGTCGTGGCCTTGATCGATTCGCTCGGTGTACCGCGTTGCGCGCTGGTGGGTCACAGCATGGGTGGGATGGTCGCGCAAGAACTGATGGCCCATGCCCCGGGGCGCGTCCAGGCCTTGGTGCTGAGCGCGACCTCGGCTGCCTTCGGCCGGCCAGATGGTGCTTGGCAAGCCGAGTTTCTTGCCCAACGCCTTGCGCCGCTGGATGCCGGTGGCGGCATGGCGGCGCTGGCGCCGGGCTTGGCCCTGGGCATGGCGTCGCCGACTGCCCCGCATGACGCGGTGGCGCGCGCTGCGGTGTTGATGTCGGCGGTGCCGGAGGCCACCTATCGGCGCGCGCTGAAGGCCATTGCCGGCTTCAATCGCCGCGAACTGCTGGGTGACTTGCACCTGCCGGTGCTGTGCCTGGCCGGCGAGCATGATCGCAACGCCCCGCCCAAGGTGATGCAGCAGATGGCTGCGCGCATCGCCGGTAGCGAATACCTGTGCCTGGCCGGTGTCGGCCACCTGGCCAACATCGAGGCGCCTGGGCCCTACAACCACGCCTTGGTCGACTTTCTGGTGCGACGGTTCTAAAACGGTGTCTGCCATGCCCGACCCGACTGTTCCCCACATCGCCGGCGACGCCACCACGCTGACTTCGCAGCAGCGTGAGCTGATCGCATTGGCAGCCCTACTCGGCCGCGAGAAATTCGCCCCGCGCGCGGCGCGCTGGGACCGCGAGGCGAGTTTTCCGTTCGACAATTTCGCCGACCTGCGCGATGCCGGCCTGCTTGGCATCTGCGTGCCCAAGGCATGGGGTGGACTGGGCGCGGATTTCGCCACCTACGTGATGGTGGCGGCCGAGATTGGCCGCCATTGCGGCTCGACCGCGCTGTCGTACAACATGCATGTGTGCTCGACGATGTGGTCGGGCTTCATCGCCGACACGCTGGACATGAGCGCGGCCGAACGCAGCGATCACGAGCGCATCCGCGCCGTCCACTATCAGCGCGTCGTCGACGAAGGCAAGGTCTATTCGCAACCGTTTTCTGAAGGCGGTGCGGCGGCGGCCGGCAAGGCGCCGTGGGGAACGCTGGCCCGGCGCGAGTCCGGGACGCAGGGCGGCTACCGCATCAAGGGCAAGAAGATCTTCGCCTCGCTGTCCGGGGCCGCCGACTATTACGGCGTGCTGTGCACATTGGAGGATCCGGCCCCTGCGGCGCATGGGGGCGGCACGATGCGCGACTCGCTTTATCTCGCGGTTCCCGCCGACGCCCCCGGCGTGACGCTGGCTGGCGACTGGGACCCGCTGGGCATGCGCGGCACGGTCAGCCGCACCCTGCTGCTCGACGACGTGTGGGTGCCGGCCGAGGCGCGCCTGATGCCCGAGGGCCTTTACTTCCAGGCCGCGCAACGCTTTCCGCACATGTTTGCCACGCTGTCGCCGACCTACATGGGCATCGCCCAGGCGGCGTATGACTTCACGGTGGCGTATCTTCGCGGTGAGGTGCCGAACACGCCGCCGGTCAAGCGGCGCATGTACCCGACCAAGCAGATTGCGGTGGCCGAGATGCGCATCAAGCTCGAGCAGACCCGGGCGCTGTTCCTGCAGACCGCGCGCGAGGCTCGCGTCGACCCGGACAAGGACGCGCGAATGCGCCTTCTCGCCGCGCACTACACGATCATGGAGAACGCCAACGACCTCTGCCGTTTGGCCGTGCGCACCTGCGGCGGCCAGGCGATGCTCAAGTCGCTGCCGCTCGAACGCCTGTACCGCGACTCGCGCTGCGGCTCCCTGATGCTGCCGTGGACGGCCGAACTGTGCGTCGACCGCCTCGGCCGCGAATGCCTGTACGAATCCGGCGAGCGCGACGAGGCCATCGAGTCCTGAGTGGCAGGGCGATGTTCGAGTTCGACGGTCGTGCCATCGAGCGCATCGGCGACGCCGAGCTTGCGGCGATTCGGGCCGCTGGGGTGCAGTCCGGCGACTCGATCGGCTGGCTGGCGCTGAATCATCCGCGCGCCATTGCGCTGCTGCACGCTTGCGAGCGCCTGGGTGTGCGCTTCGTGCCGTTGAACTGGCGCCTCGCGGCCTCCGAGCTGGCTGCGATCGTCGCCCATGCCGGCTTGCAGTTGCTGTGGCACGACGAAGCCATGCGACACCTGGCCGAGCAGGTGGGTGGTCTCGTCGACCTGCCGCTGCCTCACGCGACAGGTCACCAGACCGGCGACTTGATGCTGGTCTATACCTCGGGCACCGCCGGTGCACCCAAAGGGGCGATCCACACCGCGGCCGCGATGCAGGCCAACATCGCGGCGGCCATCGATGTCCAGGGACTCGACGCTTCGACGCGAACCCTGGCGGTGCTGCCGCTGTTCCATGTTGGTGGCCTGTGCATCCAGGTCCTGCCCACGCTGGCTGCCGGCGGTGTGGTGCGCCTGCATCCGCGTTTCGATGCCGCGGCCTGGCTTCGTGACGTGGCCGCGTGGCGACCGAGCACCAGCCTGCTGGTGCCGGCGACGATGCGCGCGCTGATCGAGCATCCCGACTGGGCGACGGCGGACCTGTCTTCGCTGGACTTCGTCAACACCGGCTCGTCGATCGTGCCGCGCGCGCTCATAGATGCCTTCCATGCTCGGGGCGTGCCGGTGTGCCAGGTCTACGGCGCGACGGAGACCGGGCCGGTGACGATCGCACTGCGCCCGCAGGACGCGCTGGCCCATCCCGGCAAGGCGGGCCGACCGGCACTGGGCGTCGAGGTCGAACTCGTCGAGGGCGAAGTCCTTGTGCGGGGCCCAAACCTGGCTCGTGGCTATCACGGCGAACCAGACGCCGAGGCATTTGCCGGCGGCTGGTTCCATACCGGTGACCTGGCGCTGCGGACAAGCGACGGCCTGTACGAGATCGTCGGCCGCAGCAAGGACTTGATCATTTCCGGCGGCGAGAACATCTACCCGGCGGAGATCGAGAACCTTGCGCTCGGCGACCCCGCGGTGGCGCAAGCCGCGGTGCTGGGTGTACCCGATTCGCGCTGGGGCGAGGTCCCGGTATTGGTGCTCGTCGCGCGCCCCGGAGCCGCCATCGACGAGGCGGTCCTGCGCAGGCAGTTCACCGCGCAATTGGCGCGCTACAAGCATCCGCAGCGCATCGTCGTCGTCGATGCCTTGCCGACGACGGCCCTGGGCAAGGTCCGAAAATCCGAGCTGCTGCGCCGACTGACTTGACCCGGCGCAAGGGCGCGGTCCCTTGAAAACGGCCATCCTGGTCCCACGTCCATCGCAGTTGAGAAACGAGACCCGCCATGCGAATCGACAAACTGACCAGCACGTTCCAGCAGGCTCTGGGCGACGCCCAGAGCCTCGCCGTTGCCCGCGACAACCCCTACATTGAACCCGCTCATTTACTGGCGGCCATGCTCGCGCAAGCCGATGGACCGAAGGCGCTGCTCGACCGCGCTGGTGCCAAGACGGCGGCACTGAAGACCGCCATGGACACGGCCATTGTGGGCCTGCCCCAAGTGCAGGGCGGCGGCCAGGTGGTGCAGCCCGGGCGCGATCTGGTGTCCCTGCTGCAGGCGGCCGAGAAGGAGGCCGGCAAGCGTGGCGACCAGTTCGTGGCCAGCGAGATGTTCCTGCTCGCGCTGGCCGACGCCAAGACTGACCTCGGAGGCATCGTGCGCGGGCATGGCCTGGCACGCAAGTCGCTGGAGGCGGCGATCGAGGCGGTGCGCGGTGGCCAGAAGGTCGATTCGGCCGAGGCCGAAGGCCAGCGCGAAGCGCTGAAGAAGTACACCGTCGACATCACCGAGCGCGCCCGCCTGGGCAAGCTCGACCCGGTGATCGGGCGCGACGACGAGATCCGGCGCGCCATCCAGGTCTTGCAGCGCAGGACCAAGAACAACCCGGTGTTGATCGGCGAGCCCGGCGTGGGCAAGACCGCCATCGTCGAAGGCCTGGCGCAACGCATCGTCGCGGGCGAGGTTCCCGAGTCGCTCAAGGGCAAGCGCGTGCTCTCTCTCGACATGGCCGCGTTGCTGGCGGGCGCCAAGTTCCGCGGCGA